>JAVXWK010000010.1:0-7149 GCA_032230575.1 Pseudonocardiales bacterium
ATGGGTTGATCGAACTCTCGCCGATCAACATCGGCTGGTCACACTTCGCGGTCAACAACCTGAGGCACCGCAACGCTGATTTGAGCGTCGTGTGGGACGACCCTGCCGACGGCGTGACCCGCTACCCCGGTGTGCCACAAGGATATTCGGTCTACCTCAACGGAACCCGCGCCTTCACGGTGGACCGGCTGACGCGCGTTGTCTACGACCCGGCGACCGGTTCGGTGACACTTCCGTCCGGTGGTTCCGTGGTCTATCAAGGTGCTGTACCCGGTGTGCAGGCGCCGCGTGACGTCGTGCAGGACAGCGCGCGGATGGTCGACGTGTTCGCCAAGGCGGGTGTCGACCTGACCTCCACGCGGCCGAACCTGGCCACCGGTGCGTCGGCGTCCTACACCGCGTCCGGCACGTCGGTCGGTGCGGCGGTGGACGGGTTCCCGATCAACGAACCGATCTGGGGCAGCTCCGGCTCGCCCAACTCCTCCGACTGGTTCGAGCTGAACTTCGGCCAGTCGCGGACGGTCAGCGAGGTGCGGCTGTACTTCCGCGACGACCGGGCGGGCAACCGCTACCGGGCGCCGTCGTCGTACACGGTGCAGCAGTGGAACGGCAGCGCGTGGACGGACGTGGGCGCGCAGACGAGGACTCCTGCCGTTCCGCGCGCCAACTACAACCGCGTCCAGTTCACCCCGGTCAGCACCCAGCGGCTCCGGGTGGTGATGACCCACGCCGCCGGGTTCAGGACCGGCCTGACCGAGATCAAGGCCTACTGATCACCGCGGTGACGGTGATGTCGACGTACGCGCCGATCATGAACCGCGGGGCGCGGATCCCCAGCGTCCTGCGGTCCAGCCGGGCGGTCGCCGTCATCACCGTCTCACCGTCCGTTGTGGACAGTTCGACGACACCGCTCAGGTCGGTGGACGTGCCCCTGGCCTGGAGCGTGCCGGTGACCTCCCAGCCGTTCTGCGAGGGCCGGCAGGACGTGGCGGTGAACGTCATCGCCGGGTGCCGGTCGAGGTCGAGCAGGCTCGGTTTGCGCAGGTCGAGGTCGCGCTTGGCGATCCCGGTGTCGATCGCGCCGAGGTCCAGCGTCCCGTGCACGGCCCGCAGCTGCCCGCTCGCGTCGATCTCCACGGTCCCGGCCGTGACCGGCACGGTGCCGTGAGCCTTGCGGCCCAGGTTGCCGACCTGGAACGACGCGGTGCTGCGGGTGAGATCGGCCTGCCACACACCGGTGGTCAGGGTCTTGGTGGAGGTCATGACAGTGCCTCTCCGTGCTCGAAGACCTGGTGGACGGGGTAGATCTCGACCCGGTCGGCGCCGGGCAGCAGCGCCGGGTCCTCGCCGGGCAGCAACGTGGTGCTCATGATCGCTTTCTGGGTGTCGATGAGCGCCTGCTCGGTCTCGGCGATCGACACGACGACTTCGGACCCGTCGTCCCGGCGGAGCACGTAAGTCCTGATGTTGCCCGGCACGGCCAGCGCCGCGGGCGTGATCCGCTCCTCGTTCGCGAAGTCCTCGGCGGCGAGCTGCTCGGGGCCGCGCGGGCGGTCGAAGTAGGTGAGCTGTGCGTACATGGTCTGCCTCCTTCTGTCTTGCCGAGGAGTCTTGGCCAGGCGGGCGCGGCGCGGATCCGTGCCAGTACGGAGTGCGGTACTGAACCGGCACCGGGTGGCGGTGTTGTCGGGCGTGGGGTCTCGGTGGTCGGTCGTGTCGGTGGTTCGCGGGGCTGCGTGCGGTATTGGACCGGCACCGGGCGGCGGTGTTGTCGGGCGTGGGTCTCGGTGGTCGGTCGTGTCGGTGGTTCGCGGGCTGCGTGCGGTACTGAACCGGCACCGGGAGGCGATACTCCGTGCGTGGAGGTTCCGATCCTCGGCCGCGACCGCGAGCTGGCCGAACTGCGCGCGGCACTGGTGGCGGCGACGGGCAGGCTGGTGCTGATCGGCGGTGACGCGGGCATCGGCAAGTCCCGGCTGGCCGCGGCCGCTGTGGAGATGGCCGCTTCGTACGGCATCCCGGTCGCGCGAGGTCAGGCCGTGGACGACCCCGGCATGCCGCCGCTGTGGCCGTGGCGCCGGGTGGCCCGTGACGTGCCGGCGCTGGAGCGCGTGCTGGCTTCTTCGCACTTCGACCCGGCTGACGCGACGTCCAGGTTCGCGCTGGTCGCCGACGCCACCGACGCCCTGATCTCGGAGGCAGCTGGCCAGGGGCTGCTGATCGTGCTGGAGGACGTCCACTGGGCGGACCAGACATCGTTGCGCCTGCTCACACACCTGGCGGGGGAGCTCGGTACCGCCAGGATCGTCGTCGTCGTGACCTATCGCGCCGACCCGCCCGCTGATCTGCTGCGGTCTCCGGTGGCTCATGTGCTGCGGCTCGGTGGCCTGACCAGGGAGGACGTGGCGGGCTGGGTCCGCCGCGTCACGACCGTCACCGAACCCGACTCGCTGGCGGCGCGGTTGATCGGCGACACCGGCGGCAACCCGCTCTACGTCCGGATGCTGCTCGACCGGATCACCGACAGCGGGGAGATCACCGGCAACCCGGAGCTGCACAAGCTCGTCCTGTCGGGGTTGGACGGCGTGAGCTCCGAGGCCCGCGAGGTGCTGGGCGCGGCCAGTGTTCTGGGCGAGCGCATCGAAACGCTTCTCCTCGAGGCCGTCACCGGCGTCTCCTCGTTGGGACCACTGCTCGACGAGGCCGTCGCCGCGAGAGTGCTGGAGGCCGACCCTCTCGCTTTCACGCACGCCCTGGTTCGTGACGCGATCTACCACGCCCTGTCGCCGTCGAAACGCTTAGACCTCCATCGTCGGTGTGCGGAGGCCCTGGTCGCGGCCGGGGGAGCGCCCGGTCGCATCGCCGTCCACTGGAACCGCGCGGACACTCCTGACGAGTGCGCTCGCTGGGCGACCGCGGCGGCCCACGCGGCCACAGCCGATCTCGCCTACGACGACGCGCTTCGCTTCGCGTCGCTGGCCCTGTCGTCGTCCTCGCGGGATCGGGCCGCGCTGACGCTCGACCTGGCCAGGGCCGAGTTCCTGTGCGGTGACGTCGACAGCAGCCTCGACCACTGCCGCACCGCGAGCCGCCTGGCACAGGACGCGGGCGAGCCCGACCTCATGGCCGAGGCGGCCCTGGTGATCACCGGACTGGGCGGCCCGGACCTGCTGACCGCCGTCGACCACCTGTGTGTGCAGGCCCTCCAGCGTCAGCCGTCGGACGTGCTGCGCGCGCGGTTGCTGGCCCGCCGCGCGATGGCCGTCACCGCAACGGGTTCCGGTGAGCTGGCCCGCTCGTTGTCCGCCACCGCACTGGAACTCGCCTCGGCTGTCGGCGACCCGGACGCCGAGCTCGACGGCATCCACGCCCGCCACCTGACCTTGTGCGCACCGCAGTTCCGCGCCGAACGCGTGGAACTGGCCCATCGCGCGGTGGCGTTGTCGGGGTCGGCCCGCCAGCCGCACGCCGAGCTGTGGGGCCACGTCTGGCTGGTGGACGCGGCGTTCCAGATCGGCGACCTCGCCTCCGTCGACCGCGAGCTGGCCCTGATCGAACAGTTCGCCGCCGCCCGCCGGCACCCGGTCGCCTGGTGGCACCTGCACCGGCTGCGCGCCACCCGTGCCGCCCTGGTCGGCAAGATCTCCGTCGCGCTGGAACACAACGAGACCGCCCGCGCTCTCGCCGAACGCATCGGTGCCACCGCCGCCGTGGGCATGTACTACGCGTTCCTGCACTGGCTGGCGCACCTGAACGGCACCATCGACGCCGAGTCAGCCGAGGAGGCCCTGGACGTCCTCGGCCACGTCGCCGACATGCCACTGGCCCAGGTCTACGTCCCGTTCCTGCACGCCCTGCGAGGCGACTCGGAACGGGCGCGGGCGACGTTCGAGGAGTTCCGCACCATGCCCGCCACCGTCGAGGTGGGTCCTATGTGGGCACCGCTGCTGAGCCAGATCGGCGTGGTGGCCTGCATGCTCGGCGACGCCGAGACCGCCGCTCTCGTCTACTCCAGACTGTCCACATTGGAACCGGACTACTCGGCGGACGGCTCCGGCGCGGTGTTCTGCAGCGCCGCCTCACCGCAGCTGCTCGGCGACCTGGCGATGACCTGTGGCAACGTGCCGACGGCCGCCTCGCACTACCGCCTGGCCGTCGAGATGAACGCCCGCATCGGCGCCCGCCCGTTCCTGGCTCTGAGTCGCCTCGGCCTCGCCCGGGCTCTCGTCTCGCTCGGGTCTCTGGCGGAGGCGCGGACGGCGGCGGCTCTGGCGGCGTCCGAGTTCCGTGCTTTGGGCCTGCCGCTGCGGCTCGAGGCTGCCGACCGGTTGCTGCGGCGGATCGGAGTGGAGGAGCGGGCCGCGGATCCGTTGTCGCCGCGTGAGTCCGAGGTGGTTTCGCTGGTCGCGCAGGCGCTGACCAACCGGGAGATCGCCACGCGGCTCGTGCTGTCGGAGCGGACGGTGGAGACGCACGTCCGGAGTGTGCTGTCCAAGCTGGGGCTGCGGTCGCGGACCGAGATCGCCGCGTGGTCGTTGCGCGACGGGCAGTAACGAGATCACTCCGGGCGGCGATCTCAGGGCGTGGCCAACGTCTTCATCAGCCATGCCGGTGAGGACTCCGCCGTGGCCGCCGACCTGCGCGCGTGGCTGGTCGCCGAGGGCCACACGGTGTTCTTCGACCGCGACCCGCACGACGGCATCGTCGTCGGCGAGGAGTGGGAACGGCGGCTGTACCAGCAGCTTCGGCGGGCCGATGCCACGGTCTGCGTGGTCACCAACGCCTACCTGCGGTCGGTGTGGTGTGTGGCCGAGGTGGCGATCGCGCGGTCGCGGGGCGGGTTGTTGCTGCCGGTGCAGGTCGAAGAGGGTGTGATCCACCCGTTGCTCACGCAGCTGCACTTCGCCGGGGTCGAGGTGGCGCGGGAGCCGGTGCTGGAAGCGTTGCGGCGCATCGACCACGCCAGTGGCGTCGGGTGGGCGGACGATCGGTCGCCGTTTCCGGGGTTGAAGGCCTTCGACGCGGGGTTGCACCGCGCGTTCTTCGGGCGCGACGAGGACATCGACCGGCTCGCCGCGATGGTGCGGTCGCCGGCGGAACGGGCCGACAACGCCGTGCTGCTCGTGGTCGGGCCTTCCGGCTGCGGTAAGTCGTCGCTGGTGCGGGCCGGGCTGGTGCCGCGGATGGCCGACGACGAGGGCTGGTGGACGTTGCCGGTGTTCAAGCCCGGTGAGGATCCGCACCAGACGCTCGTCCGGGAGCTCGCCCTGGCGTTCAAGGGGCTGGGGCCCGAGCGGTCGATCGAGGACGTGCGGACCGCGCTGGAGCGGGGCGACGTGTTCGACGAGCTGGTGCTGGCGGTGCCGGGGAGACGGCGGCTCCTGGTCGTGATCGACCAGGCCGAGGAGCTCCTCACGCAGACGAAGGACCTGCCGAAGTTCGCCGCCGATCTGCGTGCCGCGGTCAAGGGACCGGTGGACGTGGTGGCGACCATCAGGCCCGAGTTCCTGGGCGACTGGATGGTGGACGCCGACCTCGGTGCGCTGCCCATGCGGACGCACCTGGTCCGGCCGCTCAAGCGCGAGACGTTGCGGACGGTGGTCGAGGGGCCCGCACGGCTGGCCGGGATCAAGGTCGGCGACGACCTCGTGGCTCGGTTGGTGGAGGACACCGAGAGCGGCGATGCGTTGCCGCTGCTGGCTTTCACGCTCGAGCAGCTGGCGAAGGGCGTGCCGCGCGGGGGTGAGCTGTCGGCCGCGCAGTACGACGCGCTCGGCGGTGTGCAGGGGGCGTTGACCCGCCAGGCCGAGCTGGCACTGGCCGAGACGGGACGCAGCCGCGAAGACGTGCTGAAAGCGTTGCTGCGCCTCGTGACCGTGGACGAGCAGGGCAACCCGACCCGGTGGCACGGCGTGCCGGTGCCGGAGCTGGACGCGTTCGTGAAGCACCGCCTGCTGACCGTCGACTCCGAGAACGGCGAGACCAGGATCAGCGCGTCGCACGAGAAGTTCTTCACGGCGTGGCAGCCGCTCAAGCAGGCGATCGACCTGGCGGCGGACGCGCTGCGGGCCCGCCGGTCGATCGAACAGGCCGCGGCCGCGTGGCACACCGCCGGGCGGCAGGACACCGACCTGTGGGAACGGCGCCAGCTCCTCGGCGCCCGTGCCGCCTCGGAAGTCGAGCTGAACCAGACCGGCACCGAGTTCCTCGCCGCGGGCACGCGTCGCAGCAACTCGCGGCGCCGCGTGATTGTCAGCGCCTCGGCAGCGCTCATCGTCATCGCCCTGGTCGCGGGCGTGATCGCGTTCGTGCAGCAGCGTTCTGCCGCGGAGCAGGCCCTCGTCGCCACCGCTCGCCAGCTGGTGGCGAAGGCGGGAGCGGTCAGCGACACCGACCCGCGCACGGCGTTGATGCTCGGCGTCGCGGCCCACAAGATCCACCAGGACGCGGAGAGCTACTCGGCACTCCAACGCACCCTCACGACCACGCCCTACGCCGGTCAGCTGGCAGGGGTCGGCAAACAGGTCAGCTCGATCGCCTACTCGTCGACGGGCCGGTATCTGGCCGCCGGGTTCATCTCGGGTGCCGTGATGCTCTGGGACCTGCGCGACCCGTTGCGGCCGCGCCGACTCGGCGATCCGTTCATCGGCTTCCAGTCGAGTGTGGACCTCGCGTTCACGGCGGGCGACCGCAGGCTGGTGGCGGCGGGCACGAACGGCGCCGTCACGATGTGGGACCTCGCCGATCCGGAACACCCGCGCCAGGCCGGCACGCCCGTACCGGGACGGAACGACAAGCAGATGGGCGCTTGGCTCAGCGCGGACGGAACCCTTTCCGCGACGTCCAGCGAGAACGACCCGGCGTTGCGGCTGTGGGACCTCGGCGACCCGGCGAACGTGCGCCCAGCCGGTCCTCCGATCACCGCGCACGCCAAGAACGTGAAGGCCGTCGGCTTCTCTCGGGACGGCACCATGATGGCCAGCTCGGGTGCTGATGATTCGGTGGTGCTCTGGGACATCCACGATCGTGCCGCACCCAGGTCCATCGCCAGGATCTCCGGCCCCAGGGATGTCGTGGACACGATCTCGTTCTCAGCCGACGGGAAGAAGCTCGCCCTCGGTGGATTCGTGCGCGGCACGTCGTTGTGGA
>JAVXWK010000086.1:0-3448 GCA_032230575.1 Pseudonocardiales bacterium
GCGGCGATGTAGCCGTGTCGGACGCCCCGCGGGGGCCCCGCGTGTCCCCGGAGGAAACGCGGGGGCCCCGCGTTTCCTCGGACCAACGGGAATTCGTCCCCCGACCAGGTCGTTTGCACGTGTGTGCACTTGACACACGTGACGGCGGCCGGCGGGGGACGACTGGCCGTCCGTGAGGCAGGACCGCCAGACGCGCCGCCAGTGGTGCTCATCCACGGCTGGGCGCAGACGGGTGCGGTCTGGGACCTTCCCGATTTCCGGACTTACGCGGTTGACCTGCGAGGACACGGCGAGTCCGACGACTTCGGCGACTACCGCGATTCCGCTCGATGGGCCGCGGACCTCGACGCCGTTCTCGATCACACCGGGCCCGCGACCGTCGTCGGATGGTCCTACGGCGGGCTCGTGATCGCCGACCACCTCCGCTTCCACGGCACCGCGAAGATCAACGCGCTGGTGTTCGTGAGCGCGATCACCGAGATAGGCCGCGGCCGCCCCGGAGGCGCCACCGGCCCCGTGATGCGCGCCGCTCTGCCCGCCGCCATCACCGACGACGAGGTGATGGCCGACTTCTGCCGGGCCATGGCACCCGCTCTACCTGCTGAGACGGTCGCCGAACTCACAGCCGCCGCGACCTCGGTGAGCCATAAAGTGCGAGGTGAGCTGTTCCGCAGGGATGTGGGCAGCGCTGACGTGCTGGCCGCCGTCGACGTGCCGACCCTCGTAGTGCACGGAACTCAAGACGAGGTGGTCGCTCCCGCCGCCGCCGAGTACTCCGCCGCCCTGATCCCCGGAGCCGAGTTGAGCCTGTACCCCGACACCGCGCACGCGCCCTTCCTGGAACGGCCCGCGCAGTTCCTCTCCGACCTGAAGCGGGTGGTCCGGTGAAGCGGGTCGCGGTGCTCTCGGTCCACACCTCGCCCCTGGAGCAGCCGGGGACGGGTGATGCGGGCGGCATGAACGTCTACATCGTGCAGACGGCCACGCGGATGGCTCAGCGGGGCGTCGAGGTGGAGATCTTCACCCGTGCCACGTCGTCGGAGCTGCCGCCGGTGGCCGAACTGGCGCCGGGGGTGCACGTCCGGCACATCGCGGCCGGGCCGTTCGAGGGCCTGGGCAAGGAGGAGCTGCCGGGGCAGCTCTGCGCGTTCACGGCCGGTGTCTTACGCGCCGAGGCACGCCACGAGCCCGGCTACTACGACGCGATCCACTCGCACTACTGGCTGTCCGGGCAGGTCGGCTGGCTCGCACGGGAACGCTGGGGCGTGCCGCTCGTGCACACCGCGCACACGCTGGCCAAGGTCAAGAACCTGGCGCTGGCCGAGGGGGACGCGCCGGAGCCGCGGATGCGCGTGATCGGCGAGGAGCAGGTGGTCAACGAGTCGGACCGGCTCGTGGCCAACACCGACATCGAGGCCAGCGAGCTGATCAAGCTCTACGACGCGGAGCCGTCCAAGGTCGCCGTGGTGCCGCCCGGTGTCGACCTGGACAGGTTCACGCCGGGTGACCGGCAGAAGGCCCGGCACTGGTTCGGGATCCCGCAGGACGCGATCGTGCTGGCGTTCGTCGGCCGGATCCAGCCGCTGAAGGCGCCTGACGTGCTGCTGCGCGCGGCCGCGGAGATGCTGGTGCGCGATCCGGGGTTGCGGTCGAAGCTGGTCGTGCTGATCGTCGGCGGGCCTTCGGGCTCCGGCCTGGAGCAGCCGAAAGCGCTGGAAGAACTGGCTGTGCGGCTGGGGATCGCGGACGTGGTGCGCTTCCTGCCGCCGCAGCCGGGGCCGACGCTGGCCGAGGTCTACCGGGCCGCCGACCTGGTGGCGGTGCCGAGCTACAACGAGTCGTTCGGGCTGGTGGCGCTGGAGGCCCAGGCGTGCGGGACGCCCGTGGTCGCGGCGGCCGTCGGCGGGTTGCCGGTGGCGGTCAACGACGGCGTGTCCGGGGTGCTCGTGCACGGGCACGAGCCGGACGCGTGGGCTACGGCGATCGGCTCAGTGGCGTTGCCGCAGAGGGAGCACCTGGCGAGCAACGCCGTGGGGCATGCGCGACGCTTCTCCTGGGACCGCACGACTGACGCCCTGCTGGCGGGGTATCAAGAGGCGGCAGAGGTGTTCCGCCGGGAGGTTTTCATTTGAGCGTGGACAGCGTGATCAAGTCCTTTTTGGACGAACGCGAGCTGAAGTACGACCGTAGTGAGCCCGGCAAGTTCTTCGTGACGCTGCCGGGGACCAAGAAGCTGCAGACCAACGTGTGGCTGGTCGAGACGAAGCACGCGCTGGTGGTCGAGGCGTTCGTGTGCCGGCGGCCGGACCAGTCGTTCGAGGACGTCTACCGGTTCCTGCTGCGGCGCAACGCACGGCTGTACGGCGTGCACTACACGATCGACGCCGAGGGTGACATCTACCTGGTCGGACGGGTGGGCAAGCACGCCGTGACCGCGGACGAGCTGGATCGCGTGCTCGGCCAGGTGCTGGAGGCCGCCGACGGCGACTTCAACCCGTTGCTCGAGATCGGGTTCGCCGACGCGATCCGGCGGGAGTGGGCGTGGCGGGTGTCGCGCGGCGAGTCGCTCGCGAACCTGCAGGCCTTCCAACATCTCGTTTCGGACTAGTTCGGGTCTCACCGGCAACCCCTGATCCGCCCGGACCCGTCAGATCGGCATGGGTAGACCAGCGCTTTGGGTGGGAGTCGCGTTGCTGGCCCTGGTTTCCGGGGGATGCAGCGCGTCGAAGGAGTCGGGTGGGTCGGCGGCGTTGGACGCCGCCGCGCCGCAGGTGGCCAAGGAGAACGTGACGCCGGGGCAGAAGCCCGGGCAGGAGAACGCACCGGCGGCCGTGCAGCCGGTGCAGCAGCAGGAACGGCAGTTGGTGCGCACCGCGACCGTCGACCTGGTCAGCGACAACGTGCTGAAGGCCATCGGTGACGTGAAGGACCGGGCTCAGGGCGTCGGTGGGTTCGCGGGACAGGAGAACTCGACCGACCAACGCGGGTCGGTGACCGTGCGCGTGCCGTCGGCCGAGCTGGATCGGATCGTGCGGGACCTCAAGGACGTCGGGAAGGTGACGCGCAGCGAGGTGCGCAGTGAGGACGTCACCGATCAGCTGGTGGACACCGAAGCGCGCATCGCGACGCAGAAGGCCAGCGTGGAGCGGCTGCGCGTGCTGTTCGAGCGGGCCGGGACGACGACCGAGATCGCGCAGATCGAGAGCGAGCTGACCAAGCGGCAGGCTGAGCTCGAGTCGGTGCAGCGCCGCGCGGAGTCGTTGAAGGGCAAGGTGGCTCTGGCGACGCTGACAGTGCAGGTCAGCACCACTCCGATCGCTCCGCCAGAGCCGGAGAAGACCGGATTCGCCGGTGCGTTCCTCGGTGGGTGGGACGCGGTGGTCGAGGTGCTCAGGGGCATCACCGTGGTGATCGGCGCGCTGTTGCCGTTCGTGCTGGTGCTCGCGCT
>JAVXWK010000114.1:0-4681 GCA_032230575.1 Pseudonocardiales bacterium
GGACGGCACCTTCGGACACGAACACGACAACTCTGCGCATTGGCAGGATCCCTCCCCCAGGTGGCGATTTCACCCCTTGGCGGCAGCGGAGGACTCTGCCGAGAATAGCAACAGAACCGCGCCACATTCGTTTGTCGTCAATCGCGAGGGAGCCCTGCCGTGCTCGACGTGGAAACAGTCGATCCGTGGTTCGTGATGCTCAGCCCGACGGAACCCGTGCGCGGCGGCGTGGCGGCGCTCGGAACCACCGAACCCGAGCCCGAGGTGATCGAGTCGATCGACCACGCGGCACTTCGCGAGACCGCGCTCGCCGAGGCGGAGACGTTCATCGGCAAGATCCGCCCGAAGCTCGACCGGATCGACGACCCGGCCCGGCGGATCTTCGAGATCATGGCGTGCGGGCGGTACCGGGCGGGCAGCGTCGAGAAGACCCGGTTCACCGAGAACTGGGAGCTGTGGCAGGACACCCTGCGCCTGCACGTCGAGCAGGGCACGCCGATCCCGGTGACGCTGCCGTCGTACCCGTTCAAGATCCCGAACCCGGTGAAGGTCCGCCGCCGCTCCCCCGACATGGCCGAATTGCTGAACCTGCAGCGGCTGATCGAGCTGAGCCACGCGATCAGCCTCGTGCACGAGCCCGGCGCGGTGATGCACGTGATCA
Organism: Pseudonocardiales bacterium; assembly: GCA_032230575.1. Taxonomy (GTDB): domain Bacteria; phylum Actinomycetota; class Actinomycetes; order Mycobacteriales; family Pseudonocardiaceae; genus Lentzea. The sequence continues at coordinate 662 of JAVXWK010000114.1, forward strand.
GCGACGGCATGATCTACGGCCCGTTGTTCGGCGTCAGCGACCACGAGGCGCGCTGCTACCGGGCGGATGCCGAGCAGATGATCCGCGACCTCGACGCCGAGAAGACGATCACGATGGTCGACATGCTCGACGATGTCATTTTGGATCGACACGCGCTTCGTCGATCCAAAATGACCCCGGGCTCTAGGAATGTCACTGTGGCGTCGGTGCAGGACGAGTTCGACGACGTGAAGGCACGCCTCGAACCGAAGGTGCGCAAGTGGTGGGACGACAACGCCGACGACGCGCACCGCAAGTACCTCGTCCGCAACCTCACGGCGAACATGAACACACACTCCGAGGCCGTGCATCTGCTCAGTCAGGTGCTCTCGCGCACGGTCGCCGGTGAGGACATCGCCGAAGCGGCGGAAGAGATGCGCGCGGTGGGCGACCACATCCTGAAGCGCGCCGACGAGTACGCGCTCAGGTTCACGCTGACGCTGTACACGTTGCGGGTCATGAACATGGTGCAGCGTTTCTACCCGCAGTCGATCCGCGGCACCGTCCACCCGAAGCCCGGCCAGTGGGGCTTCCACCTGGTCAACAAGTTCACGAACGTCTTCCCGTGGCAGGGCGTCGCCGTGCAGAAGCCGAACGGCCAGTGGCGGGTGCGCACCGAGCTCGACGCCAAGCTGCGCGGCGCGATCCCGGTGCACCTGCCGAACGACCCTTTCCCGTACTACTACCGGGAAATCAGCTAGCGGGAAGATCGATGTACTCGTGGGGATCCGCCGAAGCGGGGTCGATCATGAGCGTACCGACGCTGTGGTACCCGAGCGCGTACCTGCCGCGCCTCGGGTCCCAGCGGGAGTACTCGGCCAGCGCCTGCCGCTTGCGGGCGAACTGCTTGTCGCTCCCGAGTGCGAGCGCCTTTCGGCGACTGAGCTCCATCCCTGGTGCGTACGGCGTCCCATCAGGTGGGCGCAACCTCTGGTGAAGACCACAGATCACCTCGTGGACGCTCTAGCCACCGTCCAAGAACGTCTGGCACCATCACGGCGTGGTGGTCTACTGCTGGACTGACCGCACGATCGACCTCGTGCTCGTGGCGTCGTGCGGGTGTAGCTCGACGCGACGCATGCGTTGAGCCTCTTCGCCACGTCTTTTGCGTCGCGTCTGATCGCTACCCCGTACCGACGGTGCCATCAGGAGCGAGCCGGTGAGTTTCACCATTTCCGCGCAAGATCAACAAGACCAGTACGACCTGCACCCGGCGCTGGACGCCCAGCTGCTGCGTGACGTGATCCACCCGTCCCGATCGCTGTGGACCCCGCGTGAGCTGCGCGATCTCACCTCGTTCGTGGCGAGCGAGCTGACCACCGGGTTGCTCCAGATCCTCGACTACTCGACCGAACACCGCTGGTGGGCGCGTCTCGGCCTGACCGAGGGCGTCGAGCTGTGGCTGCTGTCGTGGCTGCCCGGCCAGGGCACCGAGCCGCACGACCACGGCGGTTCCGCGGGCTCGTTCACGGTGCTGACCGGCAAGCTCAACGAGGACTACCGCTACCCGGCGGGCCCGATCCGCACCGCGGTCCGCGACACCGGCGACGCGCTCGGCTTCGGCTCAGGACGAGCGCACCAGGTCACGAACCCGTTCGAAGCGCCGGCCGCGACCGTGCACGCCTACTCGCCGCCGCTCGTGCCGACCCGCGAGTACGCCTCGCTGCACGACATCCCCGACTCGATCCCGCCGCTGCCCGCGCAGCGCCTGCCGCTGTCCGAACTGCGTCAGCTGGCCGACCTGGAGGGCCCGTGAGCAAGGTCGACACCATCCTCGACGAGGCGCGATCACACCTGAAGCGCCTCGAACCGCACGAGCTGCACGAGCTGAAGGACGCGCTGATCGTCGACATCCGGCCGATCCACAACCGGCAGGCCGAGGGCGAGATCGAGAACTCCGTCGTGGTCGAGCGGATCGTGCTGGAGTGGCGCCTCGACCCGGTGGGCGACTGGCGGCTGCCCGGCTTCACCGCCGACACGACCGTCGTGGTCGTGTGCAACGAGGGTTGGGCGTCGTCGCTGGCCGCTCGTGATCTGCAACGGATCGGGCTCGCCAACGCGACCGATCTCGTCGGCGGCTACCGGGGCTGGCGCGCGGCCGGGCTGCCGATCCGCGAGGGCGGCTCGCAGGCCGTCGTCTGATCCGCTGATCCGCACGTGGAACCGCTGTCACGCCGGTAGCGTCTGGAGACCGTGACAGTTGCGCGTTGGGTCGTGACGGCCCTGGTGGTGGCCGGCACGATCGCCTGGACCCTCCCCGAGTGGTACGTCGGCCTGGCCGGAGCACTGGCAGGTCTGCTGCTGGAACTCATGGCGCTGCAGACGGGTATGGCGCTCGGCGCTGTCCTGTTCGGACTCCGGATCACCCACGTGATCATCGGCGTCGGCGGCGAGCTCAGGTCGTGGACCACCACGAACCGGCGGATCGTGCTGCGGAACATCCCGGTGCTGGCGACGATCGGCATCACCGGGCTGAAGCCGGGTGTGCGCAGGCGGACCGTCCTCACCGGAGTCTTCTCGGCCGTCCTGTGCGCGGTCGTCGCGGCGGCGTGCTGGCTCGCGACCGGGTCGGCGTTCGGCAAGGGCCTGGCGCTCGCCGCCACCGCGTGCTTGCTGCTGCAGCTCGTGCCGGTCGAGCGTCCCGGCCACACCAGCCTGGGCTGGTTCGTGTTCTCGCTGCCGAAGCTCACCGGGCGCAGGCTCAGCGAGCTGGAGGCGCGGCCGCGGGTGCTGGCCGGCATGGACGCCTACCACCGCGGCGACCTCGACGAGGCCGAGCGGATCCACGCCGAGCTGGTGCGGGACCACGCCGACCTGCTCACCGTCGTCGGGCTCAAGGTCGTCACCGAGTGCGCCCGCGAGAAGTACCTCGACGCGCTGCAGACCGTGGTGGGGCTGAGCGGACGGTCGGACCTCGGCACCCGCGAGCTGGCGTTCGTCATGGCGACCACGGCCGGCGTCGCGGTGCTGGCGGCCGAGGCCGGGCAGTTTCCCGAGCAGGCCGGGCTGGAGACCGCCCGCAGCATGCTCGGCAACGCCTACGAGGCCGGCTATCCGAAGCACCGGGCCCACGGGACGCTGGCGATCATGGCGTTGCTCGAGGGCGAGACCGGCAAGGCCAGGCAGCTCGCCGGCTGGTCGGCCGAGAGCAGTGAGAACGCGCTCGGGCGGGCCGACGACCTGATCACCATCGCGCGGGCGTGGATGGCGGACGGCAACAACGCGAAGGCCCGCGAGCTCACGGCCGAAGCGCACGAGCTCGCGGGCTGGAGTCCGCGGGTGGCGGCGACCCGCGCCCGTCTGGAGATCAACTAATCCCTCGCTGAGGGTTACGCAGGAGGGTCAGCCGGGGAAACCCGGCGAATTGTTGCCGTTCCCGCCCGAGTTGCCCGCGCCGACGTTGTTGCCGCCGCCACCGTTGCTGTTGCCGTTACCTCCGTTGTTGTTGTTTCCGACGTTGTTGCCATTGCCTCCGATGTTGCCCGACCCGGTGACGTTGCCGTCGCCGTGCGTCCACGGGTTGTGCGACAGCGCGGTGATCGTGATGGGACCCACCAGCTGCGTGTCCAGCACATCCCTGCTCTGCGTGGGAGCAGCCTGTGCCGCTGACGCGAACAGGCCCATGCCTGCGAGTGCGACTCCGAGGACGATTGCTTTCTTGATCATCTGCGGTTTTCCGTTCTGCTTGCAGCGGATCGAGCAATCGCAGGTTAACCACATCATCTGAGCAGAAACGAATCGGTCGCACCATTGTGTGCAATTCCAAAAAACGCTTGAGCTGCGGCAAACGGGTGACCGCGCAGGTCGTCACAACTATTCCGGAGGGCACGGAATACTACGGAACGCACACAGGGAAAGGGCCCGTCACCGAGACCGGTGACGGGCCCTTTCCCACCCCGCGCTGGATCAGCTGTTCGGGACCGGCAGCGGCAGACCGGGCAGCGCCGGCAGACCACCGGGCGGAGCCGGTAGACCGCACTT
>JAVXWK010000144.1:0-7985 GCA_032230575.1 Pseudonocardiales bacterium
AAGTTCGTCGCGCTACTCGGCTAGAACTCGCGCGTCGCCGCCCGCTCAGCGCATCAGCAGGCGGGCGGCGAGCTCGAGGTGGTTGAGCACGTCGTTGGCCGAGGCGCGCCGGGTGACCCAGGCGACCAGGTTGGACAGCCACACGTCGCCGATCACACGGGCGATGGCCTTCTGCTCGTCCGTCGGTTCCTCGTCGCTCATCGCGCGGGTGAACATGCTCTCCATGAGCAGCGAGACGCGGTCGATCTCGGCGCCCGCGGAGGCGTCGGCGAAGGTGAACGCGCGCGTCATCGCCTCGGTGAGGTGGGGGTTGCGCTGCAGGCCCCTGGTGATGCGGCCGAGGACGAACAGCACGCGCTCGTAGGGGCTGTCGCCGGGGACCGTGGTGCGGTCCATCTTCTCCTGGGCGCGCTCGAGCTCCACCGCGAGGCTCGACACGAGCAGGTGGACCTTCGAGGGGAAGTAGCGGTACAACGTGCCCAGCGCGACGTCCGCCCGGTCTGCCACGGCACGCATCTGGACGGCGTCGAACCCGCCCTTGGACGCCAGCGCGATGGTCGCGTCGACGATCCGCTTGCGCCGCTCGCGCTGGGCCGCGGAGCTGAGCTCCTCGCCCGCCATGAGTGCGTCGGTGCGCGCCTTCGAAGGTGACACGGAGATGATCCTCCTGGAACGTGTTGCAGCAGCCCCTTCATCCTACTCGATCGGTTTGGCGGCCATGATCTGTTGCCGGAATTAGAACACGTTCTATAAACTCCTTCACGTATTGGAGGAGGCTGCATGCCGATCGCCACGACCGGGGAACAACGCGCGTTGCGCGACAGTGTGGACGCGGCCAAGGGCGAGTGGGCTGACCTCGTCCGGGTCGGGTTCTTCGAGGTGACGCGGGAGGGCGGCACCGTCGCCGATCTCGCCGTGATGCTGGAACGGGCGGCGGAGAACCTGGTGCCGGGGCCGCTGCTGCCCACGGCGCTGGTGTCCGTGCTGGTGCCCGGTTTCGAGGGGATCGCCGGGTTCGGATTCTCGTCTCAGCACGTGGTCGGGGCCGCGGAGGCGACGCATCTGCTGGTGCGGACGGACTCCTGGATGCTCGTGCCGGCCGCGCAGGCGACCGTGACGCCGCTGGACTCGGTGGACTTGTCGCGGTCGCTGGGCTCGGTGGTGGTCGACGAGCCGGGGCGGCGACTCGATGACCCGACCGACCTCGCGATCACGTTGATGGCCGCCGAGGCGAGCGGGATCGCGCACTGGTGCCTGAACACCGCTGTGGAGTACGCGAAACAGCGGCAGCAGTTCGGGCGTGTCATCGGGTCGTTCCAGGCGATCAAGCACCTGTGCGTGGAGATGCTGTGCCGGGCCGAGCAGGCGAGCTCGGTCGCGTGGGACGCGGCGCGCGCGTTCGGTGAGGACGAACATCCGCTGGCGGCGGCGGTCGCGGGGGCGGTGGCGTTCGACGCGGCGGTCCGCAACGCCAAGGACTGCGTCCAGGTGCTCGGCGGGATCGGCTTCACCTGGGAGCACGACGCTCACCGCTATCTGCGGCGCGCGTTGTCGTTGCAGCAGCTCGCGGGTGGTGTTGGGGTGTGGCGCCGACGGGTCGCGGAGCTGGCGACGGCGGGCGCGCGGCGGTCGCACTCCGTCGAGGTCGAACGCGACGAGGACGTGCGGGCGTTCGCGCTGGAGATCGCCGGACTGGAGCCTCTGGAGCAGCGCAAACGGCTGGCGGACAGCGGTTTCCTGGTGCCGCACTGGCCTCGGCCGTACGGGTTGGACGCTTCACCGGCGAGGGTTGCCGTGATCGACGACGAGTTCGCACGTGCCGGGGTGCGCAGGCCCGATCTGATCATCGGTGGCTGGGCAGGGCCGACGATTCTTCGCCACGGAACGCCTGAGCAGCAGGAACGGTTCGTGCGTCCGACGTTGAGCGGCGAGATCACCTGGTGCCAGCTGTTCAGCGAGCCCGAAGCCGGGTCGGACCTGGCGTCGTTGCGCACCAAGGCTGTGCGCGTGGACGGCGGCTGGAAGCTCACCGGGCAGAAGGTGTGGACGTCGCTCGCGCACCAGGCGGACTGGGCGATCTGCCTGGCTCGCACCGACACGACAGTCCCGAAGCACAAGGGCATCACGTACTTCCTGGTCGACATGAAGTCCGCCGGTGTGGACGTGCGGCCGTTGCGGGAGATCACCGGCGATGCGCGGTTCAACGAGGTGTTCCTGGACGACGTGTTCGTGCCGGACTCCTGCGTGGTCGGCGAGATCGACGACGGATGGCGGCTCGCCCGGACCACCTTGGCCAACGAGCGCGTCGCGATGGGGTCCTCGCTGGGGGAGGCGCTGGAACGTGTTCTGGAGTCTCCGGCGGCCGCGGACCGTCCGGAGCGGCTGGGAGAGCTCGTGGCGCAGGGACTCGCGGTCGCGGCGCTGGATCTGCGGGCGAGCCTGCGCGTGCTGAGCGGGCAGGAGCCGGGCGCGGAGTCGAGCGTGCGCAAGCTGGCCGGGGTGCGGCAGCGGCAGGACGTCGCGGAGTTCGCGGTCGAGCTGCTCGGGTCTGCTGCCTGCGCCGACAACGAGCTGGTGCACGAGTTCCTGCTGACCCGGTGCCTGAGCATCGCGGGCGGAACCACCCAGGTGCTGATGAACCTCGCCGGAGAACGCATTCTCGGACTGCCGAGGGAGAGCTGATGGACTTCGAGCTCGACGACACCCAGCAGGAGATCGCCCGCTTGGCGGCCGACGTGCTGGGCAGGGAGAGCGACACCCCCTGGAAAGCCCTGGGGGAGGCGGGATTGCTGGCCCTCGCCGTTCCGGAACGGCTTGGTGGCGATGGGCTCGGCGTGCTGGAGACGGCCGTGTTGCTCACCGAGGTCGGGCGGCGGGCGGTGGACGTGCCCGCGCTGGCCACGCTGGCGTTGGGCGTGCTGCCGATCGTGCGGTACGGGACTCCGGAGCAGCAGGACGAGTTGCTGCCGCTGGTGAGCGAGCAGCACGGGGTGTTGACGGCGGCGTTGAGCGAGCCGTCGGCGCCTCTGCCCGCCGCGCCGAGCACGACCGCGGGCCCGGACGGAATATTCGGACTGAAGATCAACGTGCCGCACGCGGCCGAGGCTCAGCGGATCCTCGTGAGCACGGACACCGGCGTCTACGTCGTCGACCCCGCGCAACCAGGTGTGTCCACATCGGACGGAACTGTGCGCTTCGAAGGTGCGCGTGGCGACGAACTGCGAGGCGCGGCTGAGGATTTGCGTCGATTCGCGCTGGCTGGAGCCTGCGCGGTCGCTGATGGCGTGCTCGCGGGGGCGCTGGACCTCACCGTGAAGCACGTCGGCACCCGTCACCAGTTCGGCAAGCCGTTGTCCACCTTCCAATCGGCCGCCTGCCAGGTCGCGGACGTCTACATCGCCTCTCGCACGCTCCACCTGGCCGCGTTGACCGCCTGCTGGAACCTCGACGACAACGATCTCGACACCGCGGCCTACTGGCTGGCGGCCGAGGCGCTGCCGGCCGTCCACACGTGCCACCACCTGCACGGCGGGCTCGGCCTCGACATCACGTATCCGATGCACCGCTACTACGGCATGGCCAAGGAGCTGACGCGGTTCGTCGGCGGAGTGGAGCACCGCTTGGGGGCCATCGGTGTTCATTGACCTCACCGCCGCGCAACGTCAGCTGCGGGACGAGCTGCGCGAGTACTTCGACGGCCTCATGTCCGCTCAGGAACGCGAGGCGATGCTCACCGAACGCCACGGTGAGGTCTACCGCGAGCTGGTGCGCAGGCTCGGGCGGGACGGCAGGCTCGGCGTCGGCTGGCCGCGGGAGTACGGCGGCAAGGGGTTCGGGCCGGTCGAGCAGCAGATCTTCGTCAACGAGGCCGCGCGGGCGGACGTGCCGCTGCCGTACGTGACGCTGCAGACCGTCGGGCCGACGTTGCAGGCGTTCGGGACGCAGGAGCAGAAGGACTTCTTCCTGCCGCGGATCTTGAGCGGTGACCTCCACTTCGCCATCGGCTACACCGAGCCCGACGCGGGCACGGACCTGGCCTCGTTGCGCACCAAGGCTGTTCTGGACGGCGACCACTACATCGTCAACGGGCAGAAGACGTTCACGACCGGTGGGCACGATGCCGACTACGTGTGGCTCGCGTGCCGAACGGGTGCGCCGGACTCGCGGCACAAGGGCATCACGATCCTCATCGTCGACACTCGCGATCCCGGCTACTCGTGGACACCGATCATCACCTGCGACGGCGCGCATCACGTCAACGCCACCTACTACAACGACGTGCGGGTGCCTTCGAGCATGCGGGTCGGCGAGGAGAACAAGGGCTGGCGGCTGATCACGACCCAGCTCAACCACGAACGCGTCATGCTCGGCCCGTCCGGCCGGCTGGGCGCGCTCGTCGAACGCGTGCACGGCTGGGCCGCCGAACGTGAGCTCCTCGACGAGCCGGACGTCAAGCGCGCGTTCGCGGAGGCACGCGCGGTGCACCGGGTGAACGAGCTGCTCAACTGGCAGGTCGCGAGCGGTCAGGTGGAGGTCGCGGACGCCAGTGCCACCAAGGTGTTCGCCGCCGACCGGACCCAGCGCATCGGCAGGCTCCTGGAGGAGCTCGTCGGACGGCACGGCGCTCCCGCGGATCTCGTCCGGTGGCTGGACGTGCAGGCGCGGCGCAACCTCGTGCTGACGTTCGGCGGGGGAGTGCAGGAGATCCAGCGCGAGCTGATCGCGAACATCGGGCTCGGCCTACCGCGGGTGGTGCGATGATCGACATCGAGAAAGAGGCAGCGCGCATCGCCGAGCAGGGCGAGTCGGCGCCACGGCTGGCGCGTGATCCGGTCAACCTGCCGATGATCAACAACTGGCTGGAGGCGATCGGCGACCAGCACCCCGGCTACACCGAGGTCGCGCCGCCCGCGATGGTGCAGGTGTGGACGATGGGCGGCCTGCACGGCCAGCGCACCCTCGACGACCCGCTCGGCGCGATGATGAAGATCCTGGACGAGGCCGGGTTCACCTCGGTCGTGGCGACGAACAGCGACCAGACCTACCACCGGTACCTGAAGGTCGGTGAGCACCTGTCGGTGACGACGAGCCTGGAGGACGTGACCGGTCCGAAGAAGACGGGTCTGGGCGAGGGGTGGTTCGTCACGACCAGGAGCACCTGGTGGGTGGGCGACGAGTCGGTGGCCGAGATGCGGTTCCGGGTGCTGAAGTTCCGGCCCGCGGAGAAAACCGCGCCGACTCCTGTACCTGAGACGACCCAGGTCATCCGTCCCTCCGTCAACCGCGACACCGAGTACTTCTGGGAGGGGTGCCGGCAGGGCGAGCTGCGCATCCAGCGGTGCGGTGGTTGCGGGCTGCTCAGGCACCCACCCGGCCCGATGTGCCCGGAATGCGGTGCCACCAAACCGAAGTACCTCGTCTCGGACGGCCGCGGCGTCGTCTACAGCTACGTCGTGCACCACCACCCGCAGGTGCCGGGCAAGCAGACCCCGTTCGTCATCGCCCTGATCGAACTGGACGAGGGCGTGCGCATGCTCGGCGAACTGGACGGCGAGCCGAGCATCGGGCTGCCGGTCGAGGTCGTGTTCACCAAGGTCGACGACGACCTGACGATGCCGAGCTGGAGGCCCCGTGCGGACCGGTGATTCCCTGCCAGAGTGGCACGTCGAGGCCACGCCGACGTTCGTGATCAGCACCGCGCTGGCCACCCGCGACTTCCAGGACGTCCACCACGACCGCGACCTGGCGGTCCAGCGCGGGTCGAAGGACATCTTCATCAACATCCTCACCACGACCGGCCTGGTGCAGCGGTACGTCACGGACTGGGCGGGGCCGGAAGCGCTGGTGCGTCAGGTGAACATCCGGCTCGGTGCGCCCTGCTACGCCTACGACACGCTGAAGTTCTTCGGGCAGGTCGTCGAGGAGGAAGAACAGGACCTGACCATCGAGGTCGTCGGCAGGACCGATCACGGCGACCACGTCACCGGCATCGTGAAGATCGAGGTACCGGCATGAGCGCCGCGATCGTGGGAATCGGCGCGACCGACTTCTCCAAGGACTCGGGCCGCAGCGAACTCCAGCTGGCCGCCGAAGCGGTACGAGCCGCCCTGAGCGACGCCGGGCTGGAACCGTTTGATGTGGACGGACTCGTCAGCTTCACCATGGACACCAACGCCGAGATCGCGGTCGCCCGCGAGCTGGGCGTCCCGGAGCTGACGTTCTTCAGCCGCGTCCACTACGGCGGCGGGGCGGCGTGCGCGACCGTTCAGCAGGCCGCGATGGCCGTCGAGACCGGGGCGGCGAAGGTCGTGGTCTGCTACCGGGCGTTCAACGAACGCTCGGGGCACCGGTTCGGACAGGTCCAGACCGCGGCCGCCGCGAACATCGACAACAGCTGGTCCTACCCGATGGGCTTGGGCACGCCGGCCGCGATGGTCGCGATGTTCGCCCGCCGGTACATGCACGAGTACGGCGCGACGAGCGAGGACTTCGGCCGGATCGCGGTGATCGACCGCAAGCACGCCGCCACGAACCCGCACGCGTGGTTTCACAACCGCCCGATCACGCTGGAGGAGCACCAGGCTTCGCGCTGGATCGCCGAGCCGCTCCACCTCCTCGACTGCTGCCAGGAAACCGATGGCGGTGTGGCCCTGGTCGTCACCTCGGCTGAACGCGCCCGCGACCTGCCCAACAAGCCCGCGCACATCAAGGCCGCGACGCAGGGCAGCAGCGTCGACCAGTTCACGATGACCAGCTACTACCGCGACGACCTGACCAGGCTCCCCGAGATGGGAGTGGTGGCCAGAGGGCTGTGGGAGAAGTCGGGCATCGGACCGTCCGATGTGGACGTCGCCGTGCTCTACGACCACTTCACGCCGTTCGTGCTGGTCCAGTTGGAAGAGCTGGGGTTCTGCGGCCGAGGTGAAGCCAAGGACTTCGTGGCCTCAGGAGCGCTGGAGCTCGACGGCGAGCTGCCGCTCAACCCGCATGGAGGTCAGCTGGGTGAGGCCTACCTGCACGGCATGAACGGCATCGCCGAGGGCGTGCGCCAGGTGCGCGGCACCGCGGTGAACCAGGTCGGCGGTGTCGAGCACGTCCTGGTCACCGCGGGAACCGGGGTCCCGACCAGCGGCCTAGTCCTCGGCCAGGGTTAGCACCGCGTCAGCGAGTACGGGACGGTCCGCGGCAGAGGTCGTCAGCACCAGCCGTGGGCCGTCCCGCCACACCTGCGTCGTCAACGTCTCGCCGGGGAACACCACGCCCGCGAACTTCGCCCCGAACGACAGCACCTGCTCCGGCCCGTCCAGCACGGCGTCGATCACCGCCCTGCACACCACGCCGTACGTGCACAGCCCGTGCAGGATCGGCTGGTCGAACCCGGCCAGCCGGGCGAACTCCGGGTCGGCGTGCAGCGGGTTCCGGTCGCCACACAGCCGATACAGATAGGCCTGCTGCGGCAGAGTCGGGGTCTCGATCACGAAGTCCGGCGCACGCGAAGGCACCTCGACCTTGCCCGACGGCCCGCGCTCCCCACCGAACCCGCCCTCGCCACGCGCGAAGATGCTGGACCGAGTGGTGTACAACGCAGTTCCTTCGGGAGTCACGGCCGTCGACTCCTGCACGATCACAGCGGCCTTGCCCTTGTCCCACACGTCAGCGATCCGTGTCCGCAACACGGCTTCGCCCTCGGCAGGCAACGCGGTGTGCACGGTGATCTCCTGCGTGCCGTGCAGAACCCGTGCGAGATCGATGTCGACACCGGGGAACGACACGGCGGGCGGCGCGGTCTCGTGGAACCGGGGCGCGACCACGCCGAACGTCGGCAGCACCCGCAGGCCCTGCTCGTAGACGTACCGGAGCTCGGTGGCCCCGAGCGCCAGGTGGTAGAGCAGCACGTCCGAGTGCGTCCACGAGAACTTGATCTCGGGAAGTTCCGCTCCCACAGCCACGTCCGGGTCGATCGGCATGAAAAGCGCCCCTCACTC
>JAVXWK010000160.1:0-5892 GCA_032230575.1 Pseudonocardiales bacterium
CTCGACGCCTTCGAGGCTCCCCGCAAGCCGCACACCGCCCGGCAGTCCCAGCAGGCTTACGTCCTCGGCCAGATCTTCCATCACGCGCCGCCCCCGCTGCGACCCATCCGGGACGCGATCCTGGACCACACGCGGCTGATGCAGAAGGTGGTCGGCGACTCGACTCCCAGCTCGATCCTCACCCAGCTCGGCGAGATCGACCAGGCCGAAGAGCGCTTCACGACGACGCTCCGATCTCCAGGAAGTTGAAGAAGCATCGTCGAGCCAGGCGCGCACTGTCGAGTCGCCGGCGAGCCGGTCGGCGGGTCTCGCAGGTGCCTCTGCGGCCGCCGACCGCACGCGACTCCGGCTTCGTCGACGACACGACGGAGTTCGCGCCGGACGCCCTTCGTCATCGAGCGAGAGACCGCCACCCTCGATCCACAGCACCGGGCGGCTCACTGACGCAACGGGTGGGGCCGTTCCACACTCTCGCCCAGCTTTGGTGCCCCCGTCGACCAAGATGTCGGCCCCAGTCAGATAGCCGGGTGCTTCGCTCGCAGAACGCGAGCAATGCGTTCGGCCGTAACCATGTGCGGACTGATCGGCTGGCGGTGTTGCTGACCGCGGCGGTGCGCACCGACCTCTGATTACATCGGTCAGCCGTCCACCGCTGTTGTGAAGTGCGCTTTCGCGGCTCCATGATGGTGACGCCGGGACGCGTCCCGGGCCAACTGCCCCGCTGATCGATCCCCGTCACACGTTCCAGACGATCAGCATCGACCGCCGATGGCGATTCGCCGGGTGGGTGGAGGAGTTGCTCAGTTCGTCGGCGCGGTCGGGATCCACGCCCGGCGGAGGTCGGAGAAGCCGTCACAAGATGTCAGGCGCCCTGAGTGCTGGTCGACCGGGTGGAGACCGCGCACACCGTCTCGATGCACGCCGCCACCTCTACATCACCCAGGGCACACCGAACGTCTTCCTCTGGTTCGTGGCGGCGGCACCGTTGATCGCCTGGGCCGGTGCGCTCGTGAAGCTCCTGCCCGTGGTCACCGCGTGGATCTTCTTCGCCGCCCTGGTATCCGACGAGCGCATCCTCATCGAGCTGTTCCGGCGCTAACCCTGCCCCGCGGTCGAGGTGTTGACGAGTCCCAGGGCGTCGGCGAAGAGGTACCCGTTGCCACTCGCCGCCCGGATGGTGATGGTGGCGGTACCCGCGGCCAGCGGGATGCCCGGGAGTTCACGACGGGTCCAGCCGCTCGATCCCGGAACGTTGAGCGTGCGCGAGTTGCCACTGGCGTCGGTGACCGTCACCTGCGCGGAGCTGAGCGAACCAGAGGTCTTGGCGGACAAGGAAAGTGTGTAGATGCCGGCCGGAACGGCGACCTGCTGCCGGACCCCGCCCGCGTAGGACTGGGAGGCGCCCACCCGCAGTCCGAAGCGGCTGCCGTTCGCACCGCCGCTGACGTTGGTCACGATCGAGCTCGGGCCCGACTCCCGGAAGTTGGTCCACCCCGTCAGCGTCGAGACGGTGACGCGGTCGGCCTGGAAGTCGGGGTTGAGGACGTAGTTGTTCTGCGGGCCGGGCCGCCATTCCCCGGTGACCGCGTTGAACTGCCACTGGCTCACCGAGTGGAACTGCGGCCGCGCGCCGGTCTTCGTGACGGGCATCCACTGGTTGTAGCCGAGGCCGTTCCAGGCGAAGTCCGCCCAGCGGTCTCCCGCGAAGATCACCGTGTTCTGCTTGGTGCCCTTGACCGTCACGAAGAATCCGGTCTGGGTCACGTGGCTGTAGTCCATCTCGGTCCCGGCGAGCGTGTACTCACCCGAGTAGCCGCTCTGGATGCCGCTGGACTCCAGGACGTGCGTCACCGAGCTGTTCCAGCCGTGCAGGTCCGACGCCGCGTGGTAGTACTTGCCGTCGAGCTTGAACATGGCATTGCCCTCGCGGCCCGAGGAGTTCGAGCCGATCTGCACCGCGGGTTCGATCCGCAGCGAGTCGGATTCCCGGAACTTCGCCACGAAGGCGCGCCCGCGGCCTTCGCGGTTGGAGAAGATCAGGTAGTCCTTGCCGTTGTCGTCGGTGAAGACGGTCTGGTCACCGGTGCCGGTCGTCGGCGAGTTGGTGATCTGGGTCTGGAAGTAGCCGTAGTCGAAGGTGTCGGTCGGCGAGTCGCCCTGCAACAGCAGCACGCCGTGCCCGCCGCGGCCCGTGTGCCACATCTGCACGGCGAGCACGTACTTGCCGGTGTTCTCGTTGTACGAGACACCGAGCCGCCCGACCCAGCCCGCGCCACCCAGGTTGGCGCCGTTGCCGACACCGGTGGCACGCGTCGCGACCCGGTTCTCGAACTTCCAGTTCACCAGGTCCTTCGACGAGTACACCGGGATGGAGACGAACCCGACGTTCCCGTCGTACTTCCTCGTCGGATTGGCACGGTAGAGCTCGGCACCGGTGTAGTGCACGCCGTACCAGTAGTAGGTGTCGCCGAACTTGAAGACGCCACCACCCTGCGAATAGATCGGGTTGCCGCTGGTGTCGTTCCAGAACGTGTTGTTCGTGATGGTCTGGAACGTGCCGTCGTCCGCTGCCTTCAAATCGGCGGCGGCGTTCATCAGCGCCGTCTTCGCGGAAGCCACTTGCGAAGTGGCGGCCGACCTGTTTCCCGCGACGCCGGCCGCGGTGGTCAACGCCTTGGCGAAGGGAGCCCAGGAGTCCGCCGTGTACTTGTCGGGAACGCGGGTCTGGTACTCGCGGACCAGATGCTCCAGACCTCGCTCCGATGGCTCCGCCACCGCTGGGTTCGCCGAGAGCGGTACCACTGTCGCCGCCAGCAACACCGCGGCGGCGGTTAGTTTCCAGTACCTCAAGATGTCACCTTCCATCGTTCTCGAAGGCGCCGAGGTCCGGCGCGCTCCCGCTGTAGGGCAGGCCGATGTCAGCGCCTTTGTCGATCAACGCACTGTTCGTCGCCAGACGCAGATGTGGCAGCACGGGCAGGCTGCCGCCGGTCTGGCGGGGTGCGTCCCAGCCGGACGTCGACACGCTGCGGAACTGCGCGTCCGACAACGGAATGCCGAGGTTCCAGGAGTTGTGCGAGGCGGTGGTGCCGTTCATGTTCGCCAGCAGCGTGCCGGTGTAGGCGATGTTGTTGCGCAGGTTGCCGCGGCCGACGGAGGCGCCGCTCGAGTTGATTCCCCGCATGTCGAAGTCGGGGTGGTTGCCGTAGCTGGTGTTGTTGAAGTAGTCGTTGGCGACCGGGTGGTGGTTGGAGTAGAAGCCCGCGGCCTTGTTGTCGAACGCCACCGAGAAGCGCACGGTGTGCTTCACCGCCCCGGCGTCGTACTTGGCGCCGAAGCCACCCGTCTTGAACCCGGCGCCGTTGCCCGCACTGGTCGTCGTGCCCGGCACGTACCCGTTGCGCCACGACCACGAGTTCTCGATGACCACCGGCGAGTAGGTGTGGATGAGGTCGAACCCGTCGTCGGAGTTCCACCACGCCCGGCACCCGCGGAACACGTTCGCGGGGCGGCCCGCGGGCGTGTAGTGCGAGCCGAACCCGTCGCCGCTCTCGCCGGCGCCGTTGGAGCTGCGGCGGTCGTAGTTCTCGTGGGAGTCCGAGTTGAGGACGAGGTTGCCGCCTCCGCCGCTGATGAACAGCCCCGCTCCCATGTGGTGATGGGTGTTGATCAGCTCGAAGGTGTTGTTGCTGCCTGAGATCCAGAGTCCCCAGGACTCGTGGTTCCGGTTGTTGTTCTGCGGTACGCCGGTGACCTCCAGTCCCTTGAGGTGCAGGTAGCTGCCGGTGACGTCGAAGCCTTTGATCCGGCAGTCGTCCTTCATGGCGGAGAAGGTGAAGACCGGTTTCTCACCCGGATAGGCCCAGTACCGGATCGGGTTGCTCGAGCTGCCGCTCTTGTTCAGCGTGATCGCGTCGACGGTGGCCGTCTGGCTCGAGCAGGCACTGTTCGCGCGGGTGTGGGCGAACGTGCCGCCACGGAAGTAGACCGTGTCGCCTGCCTTGGCGGCGGTCTGCGCACGGGCAATCGACGCCCACGGAGCGGATTGCGTGCCCGCTGCCCCGTCATTTCCGTTCGGGGCAACGTAATAGACGTTCGCCATCGGTCCGACGTCCGCCGCCGCGACGCTGGCGGCCAGGAGCAGGACCACGGCCGTGATTGTCGAAACCTTCGTGAGTTGTTGCATGGATCCTCCCCGTGCAGGGTCAGGGCAGGTGATCACCGATCAGCGCCGGGCACTGGATCGCGGCGTACGCGGTGAGCCGGGAGTGGGCTTGGCGCAGGTTCAGATTGTCGAAGGGCCCGAGACGTGTCGGCACATTCGATGTTTCACGGCCGGACCAGAGCGGAGGTCAGCACCGGGACGTAGAAGCCGATTCCGGCGAGGTTCGGATGTGTGCCGGTGCCACCGGTTCCCGGGTAGCCGTTGACCAGACCGTTGAACGTGTACGCCACCCGCTGGCCGTCGTTGCGGGTGTCCAAAGTGGAGTCACCGAAGACGTCTGCGACCGTCACGCCCCACTTGGCGCAGATCTGCAGCGTCACCGAGCGGATCGCGAGCTGCGTGTTCCAGTCACGGGAGCCGAGCTTGTGAACCGCGACGTAGACGATGCGAGTGACCGGCCACTTGGTCCGCATGGCGTGGACGGTGGCCTCGAGCGAGCCCGCGTAGGTGGACCTGTCGAACGTGGCGGGGTCGAACCCCTGGGCCGTGGTGCCGACCCGGTACCGGTTGGCGTAGATGAGTTCGGCGTCGTTCGTGCCGCCGTTGAACACGACGTACTCGGGTGCCCGCGATGCGGCATTTCGCACCTGTGTGAGGATTTGCTTGTCACTGGGGCCGACGGTCGCGCCGTTGACGGCGTACTTGGTCAGGTTCATGAGCTCCCGTTCGACCGTCAGGTTCGCGAAGCTGCGCGAGTAGGTGTGGCCCGCGACGATGCTGTCGCCGAACGCGTACATCGTCTTGCCCTTCAGCCGTCCGTTCGGCGCGTTCGCCGGTGCGGTGAGGCGGAAGTTGTCGATGGACTGCACGCCGGTTCCGTAGTAGTTGCAGGCGACGAGCTTCGCGAGGTTCTTCCCGGTGATGCTGGCCGTGCCGGAGGCCATGACCGTGGCAGCGGTCTCCTTGGTGGCGATCGTGTACTGCACTCGGTGCAGCGTGAAGTCCAGGTGCAGGTTCACCGTGTACCACTTGGCGCGGTTGTAGGTGATCCTGGTCCACGCGGGGTTGAGCGAGTCCGGAGCGGACGCCGAGTCGGACATCGGACCGGTCAGGCCGTACCTGAGTTCGGCAGCGGTGCCGGCGAGGGCGAACACGAGATTTCCCTGGCTGTCGCGCAATTCGATGCCGGTCTTCCGCTCATCGCCGGCGACGGCCGTCCTCCAGTCGAACGTCAGATCGAGGGTTCGCTGCCCGGCGACGGCCGCGTCGAACGCCTTGACCGAGGTGGTGTAGTTGCCCATCCCCTTGGTGACGTTCAAGACCCCGTCGGACACCGCGGCTCCGGCGGGAAACCCGAAGTTCGGTGGGTTCGTCTGGGCGCTGAACGTCTCATCGACGAGAACGCCTGCCGCGGACGCCGCCGCGGGGGCGGTCATGACTGACGCCACGACGGCGGCGACGGTCGTGAACCGGAGAATTCGGCGGGTTCGCCGTAGGTCGGCAGACATGTGATTCCCTTCAGCGCAGGTAGCCGGCGAGCGGCAGGTTCAGCTCACGCACGCCTTGCACGACGAGGTTCGCCATCTCCGCCCCGCCCCGCGCGGAGAAGTGGGTGTTGTCGCCGGCTTCCCTGGTGAGGTACAGCGCCTGGGACGCCGACGGGCCCATCGACTCCACGAGTGTCTTGCTCTTGGCGGTGAGGTCGATGACCGGAACGTGGGCACTGC
>JAVXWK010000182.1:0-4739 GCA_032230575.1 Pseudonocardiales bacterium
GAGCAGAGCTCCACCGGGATCACCGAGTCCGACCCGTCCGGCACCGGCGCCCCCGTCGCCACCCCGAACGCCTCACCCGCCCCGAGCCGCACGCCGGGCACCGCATCTCCGGCAGCCACTCGGCCCACGATCGTCCACGGACCTGAGCCGGACACCGCGTAGCCGTCCATGGCCGAGGTGTCGCAGGCAGGCTGGCTGGCCTGGGCGTGCACACCGGCGGCGAGCGCCAGACCCAGAGCGTCTGGCAGAGCCACCTCTGCGGCGTCCAGCGGCTTGGCCGAGCGGGCCGTTTCGCGGGCGAGATTCCAAGGCATGTTCAGCAGCATTTTCATCCGGGCTCCCGTGGTATAGCCTACCTCATACTGTATGCAATTCTCGGACGGGGTGAAGGCATGCCAGTCGCGAATTACGTACGTGATCACGTCGGCAGGCTCTACCGGGTGGGGGAGACCGACGTCGAGGTGTCGGGGCGGTCGCGCCGCACGGTGTTGTGGGCGGCCTGGGCGGCGATGCTCGCGGCCGGAGTCGGGCAGTACGGCTTCGGCGCGTTGATCCCCCAGTTGCAGGACCGGTGGAGTGTGCCGGAGCTCTTCTGGGCGCTGGCGTTGTGGACCGTGTGCCAGGCGGGCACGGCGTTTCCGGCGGCCTGGCTGCGCGAGCAGAAGGGACTCACGCCGACCGGGGCGATGTGGATCGGCGCGATGCTTTGTGGCGCAGGGTTTTTCACGCTCGGGCAAGGGCAGCTCGTCGGGTACGCCGTGCTCGGCGGCATCGGGGCGGGGCTGATCTACGCGACGTGCCTCGGCACGATCGTCCGCTGGTATCCGGAGCGCGTCACCAGGAAGGTCGCGTTCATCAGCGGCGCGTTCGCGTACGGGTCGGTGCCGTTCGTGCTCGCGGCCGGGATCCTGTTCGGCAACGGGTTCCTGACTCAGGCGGCCATCGCGATCACGGCCGTCGTAGTCGTCGCGGGCGCGTTGATGAAGGATCCGCCCGAGCACTGGTGGCCGCCGCACGTGTCGCCGCGCGAGTGGGCGCTGGATCGAGCGAGGGTGCCGAACCGGTTCGCGCTCAAGGAGTTCCGGACGCACGAGGCCATGCGGTGCGGCACGTTCTGGTGGCTCTACGGCGGTGTGGCGTTCGCGGCGGCGGTGTCGCTCTACGACTTGGTGTACCTGCCACTGTTCGTCGGCAGCAAGGTGCTCGGCGTCGTAGCGCTGGCGACACTCGCGGCGGCCACCGGCACCGGACGCGTGCTGGTCGGGTGGATCTCGGACAAGATCGGGCGCAGGAAGGCGCTCGTCTGGACGCTCGCGACCGGAGGTTTGGCGCAGTTCGTGTTGCTGTACTCCCAGAACGTCACGGGGCTGCTCGCCGGCGCCGCGCTGGCGGGCCTCGGCACCGGGTGCTGCTACTCGTTGCTGGTCGGCCTCACCAGGGAGTACTTCGGCGAGACGAACGGCGCGCGGAACTTCGGCGTGCTCTACACGGCGAAGGCGGCGGGTGCGCTCATCGCGGCCATCGTCCTCGCCTCGCTTGGGCCGGCGTTCGCGTTCATCGCGGCCGGAGTGCTCGGGTTGGCGGGTTCGGTGCTCACGAGGCAGTTGTCGCAGCCGGGAAGGCCGCGTCTGTGACCCGCGTGCCGAGGCTCGCGAAGGGCTGGCACCAGACGCCGTCCGAAGGTTGTTGCCTGATGGAGCTGACGTCGGTGCTCGCGGGCGAGGTGTGGTCGGACCGGCCGGCCTGCGTGCACCCGGTGCTGGCGTGCGTGGCGCGGTGCGTCAACGATCAGTCCACAGAGGATGGACGACGCAAGCTGCTGCCGTTCGCCACCAGGGTGATCGGTACGGAGAAGGCGAAAGCAGCGCGGAAGATCACCGCGCACTGCCTCAGGAAGAGCGGGGTGAGAACCCCGAACTGGTGGCCGAGCAGCTGGGTCGTGGCCAGGGCGGTGCGGGCGTTGCGCGGGGACGAGGTGTTGCGGCGGCTGCTGGACGAGTGCGTCGCGATCTGCAGAGAGGCAAGCCATGGGACGAGTGACGAGCAGGCGGCGCGTGGTGCGGCTGGTGGACGACGCGGCCACCGTGCGGCCGGACACGCTGGCGGTCGAGGAACCGCTGGAGATCCGCGTGCGGGGCAAGTCGCTCGCCGTGACCATGCGCACGCCGGGTGACGACTTCGACCTCGCGGCGGGCTTCCTGGTCAGCGAAGGCGTGGTGCGCGCCCCGTCCGACATCGCCTCGATCCGTTACTGCGCGGGCGCCACGGCGGACGGCAGCAACACCTACAACGTCCTCGACGTCTGCCTGGCGGAAGGTGTGGCGCCGCCGGACCCGTCGATCGAACGCAACTTCTACACCACCTCGAGTTGCGGGCTGTGCGGGAAGGCGAGCCTGGACGCCGTGCGCACGACCGCGACGTGGCAGGTCGCGGCGGACCCGATCCGGCTCGACCCCAAGCTGATCACCGAGTTCCCGACGAGACTCCGTGCCGCGCAACGGGTCTTCGACAAGACCGGCGGCCTGCACGCGGCCGGCCTCTTCGACGCGGACGGCAACCTCCTCTGCCTCAGGGAGGACGTCGGCCGGCACAACGCGGTCGACAAGGTCGTCGGCTGGGCCACCCGCGGCGGACGGCTCCCGCTCACCGGCACGGTGCTGATGGTCAGCGGCCGGGCGTCGTTCGAGCTGGTGCAGAAGGCGGTCATGGCCGGGATTCCAGTGCTCACAGCGGTGTCCGCGCCGTCGTCGCTCGCCGCCGACCTGGCAGAGGAGATGGGCGTGACGCTGGTCGGGTTCCTGCGCGGCACGTCGATGAACGTCTACACAGGAGGCCACCGCCTCGGCGTCGCGGCCGGAGCGCGCTAGCCCGAACAGCGTCCTCCGCGAGGAGGATGCCTCACGGCGGACGCGATCTTGACCGAACCCGAATAGCGTTCCTCCCATGTTGACTGTCAGGGGGATCAGCCGGAGTTTCGGCGACCTGAAGGTGCTCGACGAGGTGAGCTTCGACGTGCGGCCCGGCCGCATGACGGGCTTCCTGGGCGCCAACGGGTCCGGCAAGACGACCACGATGCGGATCGTGCTGGGGGTGCTCGCCGCGCAAGGGGGTGCGGTGAGCTGGCGGGGCACCGAGATCACTCCGCAGAACCGGCCGCACTTCGGCTACATGCCGGAGGAACGCGGCCTCTACCCGAAGATGAAGGTGCGCGACCAGATCACCTGGCTCGGCCGGCTGCACGGTGTCGAAAGGTCGGTCGCGCAGCGCAACACCGACCAGCTGCTCGACGACCTGGAGCTCACGGACCGCGCGAACGACCGGCTGGAGCAGCTGTCGCTCGGCAACCAGCAGCGCGTGCAGATCGCCGCCGCGCTGGTGCACGACCCGGACGTGCTGATCCTGGACGAGCCGTTCTCCGGCCTCGACCCGATCGCCGTCGAGACCGTGCTCGACGTGCTGCGCAAGCGGGCCGCGAGCGGGGTGCCGGTGCTGTTCTCGAGCCACCAGCTGGCGATCGTGGAACGGCTCTGCGACGACGTCGTGATCATCTCAAAAGGACGGATCGCCGCCGCCGGATCCCGCGAGGAGCTGCGCAACCGGCACGCGACCGCCCGCTTCGAGATCGTCGTCGCGCAGGACGCGGGCTGGGTCCGCGACGTGCCCGGCGTGACGATCCTCGACCTCGACGGGCCGCGCGCGGTCTTCGAGGCAGAACCGCAGCAGGTGCTCGCCGAGGCCGTGCGACGCGGTGAGGTCCGCTCGTTCACACCGGTGGTGCCCACGCTCGACGAGATCTTCAAGGAAGTGATCTGACATGGCACGAGCGAGTTTTGCTCAAGCGACCTGGCTCGTCGCCGAGCGCGAGATGAAGACCCTGGTCACCACCAAGGGCTTCTGGATCAGCTTCGTCGTCACGATCGCCGGACTGTTCGCGCTCACAGTGCTGCCGACGGTGTTCGGCGGCGACGACCCGAAGGTCGCCGCGGTCGGCTCGGCCGTGCAGGCGGTGCGGGGCAAGGCGCTGGACGTCCGCGAGGTCGCCGACGTCCAGGCAGCCTCGGACCTGATCAGGGCTGACGAGGTCGAGGCCGCGGTCGTCCCGGACGGCAGCGGGATCAAGGTCCTGGCGCTGAACGACCCGCCCAGCGACGTGATCCGTCAACTCGTCGCATCGCCTCCGGTCGAACTGCTGGACCCCTCGGCGGTCAGCTCCGACCAGCGGTTCGTCACGGTGCTGGTGTTCGGGCTGGTGTTCCTCATGTTCGGCATGGGCGGTGCGGCGATCGCGCAGAGCACCGTGACCGAGAAGCAGACCCGGATCGTCGAGATCCTGGTGTCGACGGTGCCGGTGCGGGCGCTGCTCGCGGGGAAGATCCTCGGCCACGTGATCCTCACGATGGGCCAGGTGGTCGTGTTGGCGCTGACGGCACCGATCGCACTACGGGTCGCGGGCCTGTCCGAGCTGTTGGCGGTGGTCGTGCCCGCGCTGGGCTGGTTCGTGCCGTTCCTGATGCTCGGGTTCGTGCTGATCTCGTCGATGTGGGCGGTCGCGGGGGCGCTGGTCAGCCGGCAGGAGGACCTCGGCTCGACGATGGGCCTGGTCATGATCGCGGTGATGGGCCCGTACTTCGGCGTGCAGTTCTTCTTCGACAACTCCGCCGTGCTCGCCGTGATGTCGTACGTGCCGTTCACCGCGGGTGTGGCGATGCCGGTGCGGATGTTCGCGCAGCAGGCCCAGC
>JAVXWK010000183.1:0-5218 GCA_032230575.1 Pseudonocardiales bacterium
CGCGCCGAATTCCACTCGCGTGATCACCCTTGCTTGCGTGATCACCCTTGCTCGGATGGGCGGGCGCACGTGACCGACCCGAGGAGGTGAGACCCATCAACGCGGTGAACCCAGATGGGCGCTCCTCCTCGACCTCGGCCTGACGCCTTCGGCACGCGTCGCCTGCGGGGGAGCGCTCCGGAGCCCTCCCGAGAGGCGATCGACCAGGCGCTTTCTCTCCACTGACGCCACTTCCGGTGTCACCACTTCTGGTGTGACAGCTCGCGACTTCGTCCTCGACGGCGTTCCCGGCGTGCTCTGCGCATCCGCATCCGCATCCGCATCCGCATCGCGGCCGTCGCCGCTCGTGCTCGGCGCGCACGGCGGCGGCCAGCACAAGCGCGCACCCCGGGCCGTCGATCACGCAGCCCAGGGTGCGCCGCCGGGCTCGCGGTCGTGACACTCGACGCCCCCGGACACGGCGATCGGCCCCGATCCGCGGAGGACTCGCGGCTGGCGGCAGGAGATCCGCTCGCGGGTTACGTCGGGCGAGGACGCCACGGAGCTCGTCGCCACCTTCAACGGCTGCTTGGCTGCGAGGCGGGTTCCGGAGTGGCGATCCGTGCTGGACTCGGTGCTGGAACGGCCCGAGGTCCAGGCGGCCGAACCCAGGGTGCGGGCGGCAGTGTTCGGGCCGGTGGGCGCCACGCCGCCTCCCACCGACGCCACACCGGCTCCCGTCGGCGCTACACCCGCTCCCGTCAGCGCCGCGGTCCCGTCGGCGCCGCGGTCCCGCTGCTGGGCGGTGCCGCGTTGCCGCGGTGCAGGTGCCCGTGCGGTTCCTGCTGCAGTGGGACGATCAGCTGGTCGCCCGCGCGGCCGGGCTCCCGACGGTCGACGTGTCGACCATGCCCAGGTCATCGGCCTGGACCACCGTGCCGTCTCGGAGCCTGCCAGGCGATTCCTCGTCCTCGCTCACCGTGCCGCCCCCGCGCTCCGCCTTCCTTGCGGGAGGCGGTTGATCATGTTTTCCGGACATCTACAAGAGGGCGTCAGGCGTGGATCCGGACAGAGTTCACCCGTCCGAGTGGTCCCCGCGGTTGGCGAGCAGGACGCCGGGAGGAGCGGCGGCGGGCGCGAAAATGCCGGGCGTGGGGCGGTGGGGCTGGGTAGCGTCGGTGGCCATGCGTGATCTTGCCGCCTTGCCCAAGGCTCACCTGCACGTGCACCTGGAGAGCACGGTCCGCGCCGATACCGTCGCCGAGCTCGCGGACCTCCATGGGGTCGAGGTGCCGGCGCACGACGGGGCGTACAGCGGGTTCGGGCAGTTCGCGGCGCACAACGGGGCCGTGCGGGACTGCCTGCGGCGAGCCGAGGACTTCTACCGGATCGCGTACGAGTTCTGCGCCGAGGAAGCAGCGCAGGGGACCCGGTACGCCGAGGTCACGTTCACCGCGGCTGCGCACGGGGAACGGCTTCGGGATCCGGACATGCCGCTCGAGGCGGTGTTGGCCGGGCTCGCCGCAGGACAGGCCGCCCACGGCATCGAATGCCGTGTGATCGTGGACCACCCCAGGAAGCGGCCGGTCGCGAGGTTTCAGGAGTCGCTTCGGCTCGCGGTCGCGCATCCGCAGGTCGTGGCGATCGGGATGGCAGGCGCGGAGGAGTTTCCGCTCACGCCGTTCGCCGCCGTGTTCCGGGACGCGCGGGAGGCCGGGATCGGGCTCGTGCACCACGCCGGGGAGTGCTGCGGGGCGCCGAGTGTCGCCGAGGCCGTGACCGTGGGGCTCGCTGACCGGATCGGGCACGGGTTCCGGGCGCTCGACGACCTGGACGTCGTCGCGCTGCTCCGAGACCGCGCCGTTCCGCTGGAGGTGTGTCCCTCGTCCAACGTCGTGCTGGGACTGGTCGAATCCGTCTCCTCCCATCCGTTGCCACTGCTCATGAACGCCGGGCTGGTGGTCACGCTCAGCACCGACATCCCCGCCTCGACCGGCACCCCGCTGACCGACG
This sequence comes from Pseudonocardiales bacterium, assembly GCA_032230575.1. Classification (GTDB taxonomy): domain Bacteria; phylum Actinomycetota; class Actinomycetes; order Mycobacteriales; family Pseudonocardiaceae; genus Lentzea. Next base: position 1,993 of record JAVXWK010000183.1, read on the forward strand.
AGTACCGGCTGCTGCGTGACGAGCTCGGTTTCGACGACGACATGATCGCCGCCATCGCGACCAACGCCGTCGACGCCTCCTTCGCGCACGAGGACACGAAGGCGTTGCTGCGTCAGGACATCGCCACCTGGCGGGCCGGCTCGTAACACACCAGGCCGTGCCGCGACGCCAGCAGCGCGACGAGGTCCAGCACCTGCTGCTGCCCTGGCCACACCACGTGCACGATCACCGCGTCCGAGCCCACCGTCAACGCCTCGTTCCACGACACCGGGGACGCCGGGTCCGGCGAGGTCTTCCGCAGCTCGCGCACGAACGCCGCCACCTGCGGGTCGAACGCGCCCAACGGCGAGGACCTCAGCTCGGCGTAGCGGGCCGCCGCCTCCGCCGACGACGCCGGGCCAGGAGCCCGCCACAGCACCACATCCACCGGCACGTCCATCACGCCACCTTCCCGAACAACGCACCCAACCGCGGAACCCGCGCCGATATCTCCGCCGGATCCGCGAAGTCCCACCGTTCGCCCTCGGGCTCCGGCGACACCAGCACCGGCAAGCCGCGCGAGTCCAGAACGGACTCCAGATCACCGTCGAACGCCTCGGCCGCCACGTAGTCGAGGCCCTCCCACGCCGGCCAGTCGTCATCGGCCCAGGCGTGCACGCCACCACGCGACGCCAAGAACCGGACGTGCGGCAGATCAGCCAACGCGTCCGGCGACGCCACGACCGATTCGAACACCGCCCGGCCCTGACCCACCAGCCACGCCTGGAAGTAGAAGAACCCGTCGTCCGAGCACAGCCCGCCGCAGATCACGTCCACCGCCTGCCAGTGCGCCCACGTGTCCACCCGCCGCCGCACCTCGTCCAGGCGCAGCGCGAACTCCACGGCCTCCCCGGAAGAGGAGAGAGCGGCCGCCAGCCACTCCAGCCGCCGGTCCTCGCCGGAGGTCTCGGCAGCCGACCTCTTGACCAGGGCCCAGAACGCGTTCAGGTCCATGCCGAGCACGCTAGCGAGGGGGTCTGACAATTTTCGGCGACCACGGATCGTGCCTGGTCACGCCGCCTCCTCCAGCCCCTGCGACAGCTCCCACATCCGCGGCAGCCGCACCGCGGCCTCCAACGGCGAGTCCAGATCCCACACCGGCCCGGTGAACGGGCCCGCGTCCGTCACCCGGACACACCCGAGCACCTTCAGCGCGTTCTCCAACGACCGCCCGGTCGCCTCGAAGAACGCGTCGTGCGACACGCGCCCCAGCCCGGCCCACAGCGGCCACGCGCTGTCCGGCCACGAGTCCGCGCCCACCGCCAGCAACGTCCGCACCGCCGGCACCTCGGCCAGCGCGTCCGGGACCGCCGCGACCTCGCGCAGCACCGACCGGCCCAGCCCCACCACCCACGACTGGAACGCGAAGAATTGCTCCGCGGAACACAACCCGTCGCACAACACATAAGCCGCGTGCCAGTGTGAGAACGTGTTTACGCGACCACGTGACGCGCTTAACAACGTCTCGAAGCCGAGAATGTCGGCAGGCGGTAACGCGGCCAGTCGCGCCGTCAGCCACAGACGGCGTTCATGCTGGTCAGGGGCAATAATCGCGGAGCGTTCGACCAGGTCCCAGAAGACATCGAGGTCCATAACCGCAACGCTATCGGAGGGGTCTGACAATTTTCGGAGGCCGCCGATCGGAGCATCACTTCGCTATCGGCGAACAAGCGAACAAACACCCGTGGAATCGAGCGCGCACACCAACACGGACGAGGAACGCCGACCACCCGCAGCACCGGAACACCGCGCGCGGGCAGGGCGCGCGGCGGTTATTGGCGCGAAGGATCCGGGGCGGTCTGACTATCCTTGAGCCCAAATGGACACCCCGCTCGCTGAACTGCACAAACGCCTGCCCGAGCTCATGCCGCGTGATCAACGCCGGCTCGCCAGGCGCCTCGACGGCGCACGCCGGGTCAAGGACCCGCTCGCCCGCAAGAAGATCACCGAGGAGATCGCCGCCCAGATCGACGAGGCGGCGCTCAAGGTCGCGCTGCGCAGGGAGTCCGTCCCCAAGATCACATACCCGCAGGAACTGCCGGTCAGCCAGCACAAGGACGACATCAAAGAGCTGATCGCGAACAACCAGGTCGTGATCGTCGCCGGCGAGACCGGCTCCGGCAAGACCACCCAGCTGCCCAAGATCTGCCTCGAGCTCGGCCGCGGCATCACCGGCCAGATCGGCCACACCCAGCCCCGCCGCATCGCCGCCCGCACCGTCGCCGAACGCGTCGCCGAAGAGCTCGACAGCAAGCTCGGCGACACCATCGGCTACAAGGTCCGCTTCACCGACCAGTCCGGCGACGACACCCTCGTCAAGCTCATGACCGACGGCATCCTGCTCGCCGAGATCCAGACCGACCGCACGCTGAGCAGGTACGACACGATCATCATCGACGAGGCCCACGAACGCAGCCTCAACGTCGACTTCCTGCTCGGCTACCTCAAACAGCTCCTGCCGCAACGCCCCGACCTCAAGATCGTGATCACGTCCGCCACGATCGACCCGCAACGCTTCAGCGCCCACTTCGACAACGCCCCGGTCATCGAGGTCTCCGGCCGCACCTACCCCGTCGAGACCCGCTACCGGCCGCTCGACGAGGAGGACGACCAGACCCAGGGCATCATCAACGCCGTCCACGAGCTCCAGGCCGAAGGCCCCGGCGACGTCCTGGTCTTCCTGTCCGGCGAACGCGAGATCCGCGACACCGCCGACGCCCTCAAAGCCGAAGACCTCCGCAACACCGAGATCCTCCCGCTCTACGCGCGCCTGTCCGTGGGCGAGCAGCACCGCGTCTTCCAGCGCCACAGCGGACGCAGGATCGTGCTCGCGACCAACGTCGCCGAGACCAGCCTCACCGTGCCGGGCATCAAGTACGTCATCGACCCCGGCAACGCCCGCATCTCCCGCTACAGCCACCGCCTCAAGGTCCAGCGCCTCCCGATCGAACCCATCAGCCAGGCGAGCGCCAACCAGCGCAAGGGCCGCTGCGGCCGCGTCAGCGAGGGCATCTGCGTCCGCCTGTACTCCGAAGAGGACTTCGAGGCCCGCCCCGAGTTCACCGACGCCGAGATCCTGCGCACCAACCTCGCCAGCGTCATCCTGCAGATGACCAGCCTGGGGCTGGGCGACATCGCGCGGTTCCCGTTCGTCGAGTCGCCCGACAAGCGCAACGTCTCTGCGGGC
>JAVXWK010000211.1:0-2852 GCA_032230575.1 Pseudonocardiales bacterium
ATGGTGTCGACCTCTGTCTCCAGGTCGCCGCTGGCAATCTCGGCGTAGAGGTCCTGGCTGCCACCGAGCACGGTGTAGGAGAAGTACGCGTTGCCGCTCGAGTTGGAGGTTTTGCTGTCGATGGACGTCCACGCGCCGCCTCCGATCTTGCGGTACAAGTTCACCGTCGTCGCGCCACCATCGAAGTTCGCCTGGATGCCGATCTGCTGGTCCTTGTTGAACGGTGGGTTGATGTGCGTGTGATCGGACGTGGACACGTCCTGATACAGGTTGGCGGCATCACCGGTGTCCGGGTCTCCAAGGGCAGCCGACGAGGGGCTGGCGAAGAGGCCGAGCGGCAGCAGGAGCGCAGCGATCAGGGCAAGGACAGTCTTGAAGGTCTTCATACGTCAAATTCCCCAGGAGGTAGGAGTCTGTTCTCGGCGCCCACTGGATGAATGGCGCCACGCGACCCATCCATGATGCCTCATCTCTGTCGAATCGCCCAACGATCAGTGGAAATCTCAGGTGAACAGGCGGTGACCGTCGTCACGGTCCGTAGCGGTCGATGAGCCGCGACAGCACGATCGACGTGTTCGTGTGGGCGATGTTCGCGGTCTCGTCGCGCACCCGTTCGAGCGCACGCTCGAGGTCGCGCACGTCACGGGCGACGATGTGCAGCATCGCGTCGGCCGGCCCGGACACCGTCGCCGCCACGTGCACCTCGGGCACCTTGGCGAACGAGGCGCGGAGGTCTTCCGGCGAGACAGCTCCCTGCATGTGCACCTCGACGTACGCCTCGGTGGTCCAGCCCATGTGATCGGGGTCGATCACCACGGTGAATCCGCGGATCACGCCGTCGCCCACCAGCCGGTCGACGCGACGCTTCACGGCCGGCGCGGAGAGCCCGACCTTGTCGCCGATCGCTGCGTAGCCGGCACGGCCGTCGCTGAGCAGGTGGTCGAGGATCTTGCGGTCGATGGCATCCATGCATCCATCGTCGCAACAAATCGCCATAAAAGGGCGAATGAAGCAACGAATCGCTCGGCTCATGCATGATTTCGGGTTCGTGGTGCAGCAATCCGCCGAACTACCATTGATTTGTTGCACACATTGCGAAGGAGGCCCTGTTGACGATCATCGACGCTCGCACACCCGCGGACCGCACCTCGAACCAGCCCGCAGTCGCACCGCATCCGACGCGAACCGCCCGCACCCGCCACTACGTGATGTGCACGCCCAGCCACTTCGCCGTCGAGTACGCGATCAACCCGTGGATGGACCCGACGATCCCCGTCGACTCCGTGCGGGCCACCCAGCAGTGGGACGTCCTGCGCCGCGCCTACCTGTCACTCGGGCACCGCGTCGACGTCATCGCGCCCGTGCCCGGCCAGCCCGACATGGTGTTCGCGGCCAACGGGGGCATCACGGTCGGCGGCCGCAGCTACGGGGCCAGGTTCCGTCACCCGCAGCGCGAAGCAGAAGCCCAGGCGTTCACCGACTTCCTGCGCGCCGAGGGCCACGACGTTGTCGACCCGGACCACGTCAACGAGGGTGAGGGCGATTTCCTGGCCCTGAGCACGATGATCTTGGCCGGCACCGGCTTCCGCACCTCGATCGAGGCCCACGTCGAGGCGGCCGAGGCACTCGACCGTCCGGTGGTCTCGCTCCGGCTCGTCGACCCGCGCTTCTACCACCTCGACACCGCTCTCGCGGTGCTCGACGACGGTGGCGGCGACGCACCGGCCGACATCGCGTACTACCCCGGCGCGTTCAGCCCGCACAGCCGGCGCACGCTCCGCGACCTGTTCCCCGATGCCGTGCAGGTGTCCGAGATGGACGCCCTCGTGCTGGGACTCAACGCGGTGAGCGACGGCCTCAACATCGTGCTGCCCGCGGCGGCCATCGAGCTCGCCGACACCCTGAAGGCGCGCGGCTACGTGCCGGTGCCGGTCGAGCTCGGCGAGCTGCTGAAGTCCGGCGGCAGCGTCAAGTGCTGCACGATGGAGCTCCACGCCTGACGGTGTGGTTTCGATACGCGCCTCCTTCCTCGGCGCTACTCAACCACCGGAGTCTCGGTGGTCGAGTGCCCGCGAGGAACGAGCGGTGTATCGAGACCACGGTGGTCAGGCCATCCACTCGATCATCCGGCGCGCAAGCTCGGGGCCGCTGTCCTCCTGGATGAAGTGACCGCCGCGGATCCGGTCGTGCGGCTGGCCCTGCGCTCCCGGGACGTGCGCGATGAGCGGGCGGTCGGCCTTGCCGAGGATCGGGTCGTTCTTGCCGAAGATCGCCAGGAACGGCCGGTCGAACTCACCCAGCGCGTCCCATGCCGCGCGGTTGGCCGGCACGGCGGGGTTGTCCGGGTCGGTCGGCACGAGTCGCGGAAACGCTCGGGCACCGGCCTGGTACTTCGATGACGGGTAGGGCGCGTCGTACGCGGCCCGCACCTGCGAGTCGACGGGCTCGACCGTGCCGGCCTGCACGAGGCGGCCTGCCGGGAAGACGGGGGTCCACCGGGCGAAGGCGCGCCAGGCACGGAACGCGATCGGCGTCCCGTGCTGGGCCGTGGGCAGGAAGCCGTTGCTGATGACGATGCGGGCGAACCGCGCGGGCTGCTCCCCCGCGATCCGCAGCCCGATGAGCGAGCCCCAGTCCTGCCCGAACATGGTGACGTCCTGCAGGCCGAGGTCGTCCATCCAGCCGGACACCCAGTCGACGTGGCGCTGGTAGGTGTACTCGGCGCCGGCCGTGGGCTTGTCGGACTTGCCGAACCCGATCAGGTCGGGCGCGAGCACGCGGTACCCGGCGTCGACCAGCGGCGGGATCATCGTGCGGTACAGGTAGCTCCAGGTCGGTTCGCCGTGCAGCAG
>JAVXWK010000214.1:0-4537 GCA_032230575.1 Pseudonocardiales bacterium
TGCCCGGCCGTCAAAGCCGCCACCGACGTCACGCCAGGAATGACGGAGACCTCGAACGACTCGCCGCGGCCCAGAAGATCGTCCAGGATCGCCAGCGTCGAGTCGTACAAGGACGGGTCGCCCCACACCAGGAACGCCCCGACCTCGTCCTCACCCAGCTCTGAGAGCAGCGAGAGGACCACGTCCGCGCGTGCCCGCCGCCACTTGTCGATCTCGGCCGCGTAGTCGGACGGTGAGCGGTCGCGATCCGGATCCCGGCCCTCGACCCAGCGGTACGGCCGAGTCACGTGCTCGGCCAGGATCGACGCGCGCAGGTCGACGAGCTCCTGCTTCACGGAACCCTTGTCCAGCACGAAGAACACGTCGACCGTCTGCAGCGCCTTCACGGCCTGCACCGTCAGGTGGTCGGGGTTGCCCGCGCCGATACCGATGACCAGGATCTTTCGCACGGCCACACACTAACCGAGCGCTGGAACCGGCTCCTTCACCCGAGCGAGGATCGCACCGAGCGCCAGCAGTCCCGCACCCTGCGCCACCACGAGCACCTGGGCGCCCAGCAGGTCGCCGAACACGCCGAAAGCGAGGAACGCCACCGGGTACGTGAAGCTCAGCACCGCCGTCAACGCCGCGAAGAACCTTCCCTTCACAGCGCCGGGCACGACCTGCTGGAACAACGTCATGAACTTGACGTTGCACACCCCGAGACAGAACCCGCTCAACGCCAGCGCCACCACGTAGACCGGCAGCGACACCACCACGCCAGGCACCGCCAGGAACACGCCGAACAACGCGACGCACACCGCACCGAACGAGGTGATCGAGCCGCGCACCGGGATCTGCGGCGCCAGCAGCGCGCCGCAGATCAGCCCGAGCCACACCGCGGACTCCAGCAACGCGAGCGATCCGGCACCCGCGCCCAGCACGGACTTCGTGTACAGCGGCAACACCAGCACGGTCGGCGCCGAGAAGAAGTTGACCCCGGCGAACACCAGCATCACGGGCTTCACGCCAGGCAACGTGCTCAAGAAGGCCCACGTGCCGCGCTCACCAGGAACGCCGGGAACAGACGCGAACCGCGCCATGAGCAAGCAGAACACCGAGACCAGGTACGTCAGAGCGTTGACCGCGACCGCACCGGAGAAACCGACCGAAGCCAGCAACACCGCGCCGAAGGCCGCTCCCGCGAAGTTCGCGACGGGCTGCGTCGACGAGCCGTAGCTGACCGCCCGCGGCACATCGGCAGCGGAAACCAGCTCCGGCAACGCCTTCATCAGAGTTGGATCGAAGAACGCCTGACAGGTGGCGAGAATCAGTCCGACGACGTAGACGCTCCACACAGGAGGGTCGCCAACGAGAAGCAACGACGACACCGCGAGGAACGCCACCGCCTCGGCCCGTAGCATCACGGTCCGCGACGGCACCCGCGAGATGACTCGCCCGATGTACCCGACGAGCGTCAGCGACGGCAGCACGCCGACGACGAGGAACGCCCCGGCCGCGAGCCCGCGCGACGACGCGGGCATCTGTTCCAGCAGCCACCACAGCAACGCGATCTGGTAGAGCCGGGTGCCGCCCTGCGACAGCACCTGGCCGAGCCACACCAGCCGGAACGAGCGGGTCAGCACGGGCGTTCGTCGATCAGTCGCAGGGTCTTCCCGCTGCGGGGGTTGACCTCCAGCGCGGACACCCACTCCAAAGCCAGCGGAGCCACCGTCCCGCGCCCGGCCTGCAGCTCGAACCGCGGGCTGATCACGTAGACCTGCTGCCGGACAGCATCGAGAACGTCCTGCGAGGCACCGGCGATCCGCAACACCAGCTGATCCCGCGCGTCCACCCGCCGAATCACGATCTGAACGCCGTTGTGCACCACACCGGCACGGTCGACCGCGGCCCGCAGGTGATCCAGGTGCAGCGTCACGGGCCCGACCCGAGCACCCTCGTCGGCTCGTCCGAGCAGCCGGAAGATGCCGTCCTCGACGTCGACCCACTCGGCCAGGTCACCGACGGGGTACCGGATCATCGGTTGCAGCCGCCGCGTGAGATCCGTCTGCAGCAACCGGCCGGGCTGGCCCGGCGTGGTGATCGGGCGACCGGTCTCGACGTCGACGATCTCCAGCACCGAACTGTCCACAAAGGCCCGGAACACGCGCGGGTCGTCGGAGCCGAGCACAGCCGTCCCGATGATCCCGCCGTCCACGCTGCCGTAGACGAACGACCGGAACTCGGCGTGAGGAAACGCCTCGGCCAGCAGCGCGCGCTGGTCGTCGTACAGCGCCTCACCGCTGAACAGGATCAACCGCACAGACGGCAGCGATCCGACTTCCGAGACCACGTGAGCAGCCAAGCGGCACAAGGTCGTCGGGAAACCCGCCACGACGGTAGCGTCGAAGTCCTGCATCGTCGACAGCGTGAACTCGACAGGAGCGCTGCCCGTGATCGGCAGCTGCACCAGGTCGATCGGCGACTTCTGCAGCGAGTTCAGCGCGAAGATGAAGCTGGAGTACAGCTCCCCGGCGGCGAAGAGGTTCGCGATCCGGTCACCGTGCTGAAGACCTGCCGCGGGCAGCGTTTCCGCGTACGTGCGGCACATCGCGTCCCACTCCGCGTTGGTGTAGAAGGACACCCGAGGAGCCTTGGTCGTGCCACCGGTCTTGAAGATCAGCCCGTCCGTGTGCGCACGGGTCAGCACCTGGTTGTGGCGGATGGTGTTCGCGGCCCAGAACGCGGCCTGGTCGATCACCGGAAGATCAGCCAGGGACGAGCCCTCGACGCCGTCGTACAGCTCCTTGTAGAACGGGGAGTGCGTGCGGGCATAGCAAATGAGGTCGAGCACGGACACGTTCACACACTCCTGCTGCTGCGCTGGTCGACGACCGCGATCAACTTTCCACTGCTGCGAGTCCGCACGAAGTCCGCGAGTGGCACGTTCTCCACGCGCACGGCCAGCAGCTCGTCCTTCTCGACCGCCTCCGCGACCTCGGGGTAGCGCGACAGCAGCGTGATGTGGCTGGCGGCGGGCTCGGGCGCACGGCCGCGTTCCATTCGCACCACCAGTTCCTCGCCGGACGCGTTCTCGTTCAGCTCGATCTGCAACGCGCCGGCGTAGCTGAACTCGTCCTCCATGATCGTGAGGAACCGGCGGTAGTTCAACGTCTGCGCGGCCGCCCGGAACACGTCACCGGTGCGCCCCAGCAGCTCGAACCGCGGCGTGCGACGGCCACAGGCGCACTCGCCGGGAACCCAGCGGCCGAGGTCGCCGATCTCGTAGCGCTCCAACCGCTGTCCGCGCCGCGTGTGCGTGGTGAAGACGAGCCGGCCAGGTTCGGAACCGGAAACCGGGCGATCCGACTCGGGATCGAGGATCTCCAGCGTGTGCAGGCCGGTGAACAGGTGGTGCACCTTGCCCGACGAGGCCTGGCACTGGTAGCCGACCGGGCCCGCGTCGACCGTGGCGTACGCGGCCGAGCGGATCGTCTCGATGCCGAACTCGTCCCGCAGCCGCGCGATGGCCTGCGCGCCGAAGTGCTCACCCGCGTAGAAGATCTTGCGGATGCCGCCGTACTCCTTGAGCATCTCCCCGTGCTCGGCGAAGAGCCGCTGCACGAACGACGGCGCGGTCAGCAGCGTGTCGACTCGATTGTCCACAATGGCCTGAGCGATCGTGTCGAGCTGACCCCACTCGCCGCCCATCGGGAACTGCACGGCGTTCATCCGCTCCAGCGCGGAGAAGAAGCTGACGAAGCTCGCGTACATGTGCCCGTTGAAGAACAGGTTCATGATCCGGTCGTGCCGCGGGTCGAGCCCGGTGGCGAGCAGCGCCTCGGCGCCGACCCACATCTGCTCGTCCCAGTCGGCCCAGGTGTACGCGGACAGCTTGGGCGCACCCGAGCTGCCACCGCTGCGGAAGTACACGTCCGCCGGACGGTCCTGCAGCGTCTCGAAGTCCGACTTCGCCGTCACCGCGACAGCGGGAACGGGCAGCTGGCGCGACTCCGCCAGGTCGTCCAACGAGGCGTCGGAGGCGAACCTGTCGTCGAGCTGCACGGACACCCGGTTGCTGTAGCGCTGCAACGCGTACACACCGTCGTGCGGCTCACCGCTGTACCCGCCGAGCATCGAACCGGGCGTGGTGATGCGCTGCACGCCGACGGAGACGAACGACCGCGCCAGCAGAGCGACATCTGGCCGTTCCGCAGCGAGTCCGACGGTCTGCAGATAGCGGCGCATCGGACGCAGCACGGAGGTGATCTCCTTGCGGGGCAGCGGCTTCACCCACACCGTCCGGTACAGCGGTGACGTGCGCAAAGCCGGTCGCACGTCTGCCAGCACACGCCAGCGGTCGCCGGTGTGCACCTTCGTGAGCCCGAGGTGTTCCTCGAGCTGGGTGACGAGCACGGTGTTCGTGATCTCCGCCCACTCCGCCTGCGAGGGCTCGCGGGTCAGCGGGCCGGTCAGCTCCAGCACCGAAGCGAACCGCTCGGCGAACGCGAACACCTGCGCCGGGTCCTCGGTGTCGAGGTAGATCACCTGCGGGCTG
>JAVXWK010000277.1:0-2583 GCA_032230575.1 Pseudonocardiales bacterium
CTCGAAGGGTCGCCCTACGCCGAGATCTCCCGCCCGGGCGAGGCCGAGTTCCGGATGCTTGCCGTGGCACCCGCGGCCCGCGGACGTGGTGTTGGGCTCGCGCTCGTGCGCTGGTGCATCGACCGGGCCCGCGAACAGGGCTGTACGGCGCTGGTGCTGAGCAGTCTCGACTCGATGCACACAGCCCATCGCCTCTACGAAAAGCTGGGGTTCGAGCGGCTCCCGGACCGGGATTGGTTCCCGACGCCTGAGATCAAGTTGATCGCGTACGGCCTCGAGCTCGCCCCGTAGGTTCGGCCGGCCCGTGACGACGTACTGCGACCAGTGCGGTGACGACGCAACAGTGGGTGACCACGACGCCTGTACGGCGCGACGCGCCCTCGAGCCGCCCCGCTACTGCCCCGACTGCCGGCGGCGGATGGTTGTTCAAGTGCTGCCACGAGGTTGGTCGGCCCGATGCGTACAGCACGGGACACGTACATCCTGAACGGAGAACGGACGTACGACGTTCGTCAGGCGACGAGGCCGAGGCGGCGCAGCTCGACGGTGAGGTCGTGGGGGTTCGTGGATGCGCCCATAGCGGCCTCGAGCGTGATGACACCGTCGCGGATCAGCGCGACGAGGTGCTGGTCGAAGGTCTGCATTCCGTAGAACGTGCCCTCCTTGATCAGCTCCTCGATGCCGGATGTCTTGTCGGCGTCGACGATCGCGTCGGCCACGCGGCCGGTGTTCACGCAGATCTCCATCGCGACACAACGTCCCTGACCGTCCGCCCGCGGAACCAGCCGCTGGCAGATGATGCCGCGCAGAGCGGCCGCGAGCGAGAGCCGCACCTGCTTCTGCTCGTGCGGCGGGAAGAAGTCGATCACGCGGGTGATGGTCTCGGCAGCGTCGGTCGTGTGCAGCGTCGACATGACGAAGTGACCGGTCTCGGAGGCGGCCAGTGCCGCCTTGACGGTCTCGTGGTCACGCATCTCGCCGACCAGGATGACGTCGGGGTCCTGCCGCATGGCAGCGCGCAGTGCCACGCCGAAGTCGGCGGTGTCCAGGCGCACCTCGCGCTGGTTGATCATCGAGAGCTTGTCGAAGTGCAGCACCTCGATCGGGTCCTCGATCGTGACGACGTGGACCTCGCGGTGGTTGTTGATGTGGTCGATCATGCCGGCCAGCGTGGTCGTCTTGCCCGAACCGGTCGGACCGGTGACCAGCACCAGTCCGCGCGGCTCCATGGCCAGCGCGCTGAGCACAGGAGGCAGGCCGAGCTCGTCAAGGGGGATGGCGCCGACGCTCACCCGCCGGAAGACCATGCCGGCGGAGCCGCGCGAGCGGAACGCGTTGACCCGGAAACGGCCGAGCCCGGGCACGGAGTAGGCGAAGTCGGCCTCGTTGATGGTGGCGAACTCCGCGACGAGGTCCTCGCGCAGCACCTCGCTCACCATGAACTCGGTGTCTGCGGGCGTGAGCGTGGGCGCCTGCAGCTTTCGCAGGCGGCCGTCGATGCGCACGCGCGGCGGGGACCCCACCTTGACGTGCAGGTCAGAACCCCCCGCCTCGCTCAAGGCGCGCAGGAAGGGAACGATGGACTGCGGTTCCGAACCACTCACGATGTGTTGTTCGGGAGGCTTTGGGCCCACCTTGAGCGCCACGGCGGCCAAGATGCGGTCCTGGCGTCACTCTCTCGCGACTCTGGTTACCCCGTGGAAGTCACTCGATCACTGCGATGACGTCGCCCTCCTGGACGACGTCACCCTCTGCTACATGCAGGGCCGAGACGGTGCCTGCGGTCTCGGTGACGACCGGGATTTCCATCTTCATCGACTCGAGGATCACCAGGGTGTCGCCGTCGGAGACGGAGTCACCGGCGGCCACCACGACCTTCCAGACGTTGGCCACCATCTCGGCCCGGATCTCCTCGGCCACCCTGACTCCTCTCGGACTCTCGCCCGCCCTGCGCGGGGGTGCGTGCGCATCCAATCACAGCCGCTCAGGCCCGCATCCGCCCCACGATGCCGGTGTCGTAGCGCCCGGACTCGAACTCCGGGTTGTCCAGGAGCTCGACGAAGAACGGCAGGTTGCACTTGGGTCCCTCCACCCGGAACCCGCCTAGGGCCACCCGCGCCCGACCGAGTGCCTGGTCGCGGTCGGCCCCGTGCACCACGAGCTTGGCCAGCAGCGAGTCGTAGTGCGGCGTCACGACGTTGCCCGCGACGTAACCCGAGTCCACGCGCACGCCGTCTCCCCCCGGCTCCTCCCACCGGGTGATCGCGCCCGGACCGGGCAGGAACCGCTTGGGGTCCTCGGCGTTCACGCGCATCTCGATGGCGTGGCCCTCTGCGCGCACGCCGTCCGGGTCGAACGAGACGTCCTCGCCGCCGGCCACCAGCAGCTGCTGCTCGACCAGGTCGAGGCCAGTGACCATCTCGGTGATCGGGTGCTCGACCTGCAGCCGGGTGTTCATCTCCAGAAAGACGAACTCGCCGGTCTCGGTGTCCAGAAGGCAATCGACGGTGCCAGCGCCGCGGTAGCCCACGGCAGTGCCCGCGGCGACGGCGGCAGCGAACATCTGCTCGCGCAGGATGCTGT
>JAVXWK010000502.1:0-8213 GCA_032230575.1 Pseudonocardiales bacterium
CCTGCCACCGCTGAGTCACCCAGGCCAACGCCCGAGCCAACCCCTCAGGCGTATCAGCAGCGTGCGGCACCCCGTCAGCCATCCACCACTCGACCCGCTGCCCGTCGACCACCAGCTGCTCATGCACAACGACAACCCCGTCAGGCAGCGCGACCTCGAGCAGCTCACAAGCCATCCGAACAGCGGCAAGATCCTGCCACTGCACCACTTCCCCAACGTGATCCGGCGACCCCTCGAACTCCTCGGAGGCGAGCACCAGATCCAACAGATCCGCCAGCTCCTCGGACCCGTCAGCCAGCAACACCCGAGAAGCCGGCACCACCCCGAGCAACCAGGGGTGATCGAGCACCACGACGTCGTCCGCGGCCACGACCTCGCCGGACAGCACCCGAACCCGCTCCGGAGGAGCGAAGTCCCCCTCAGGCAGAGCCGCATGCGCCCTGAGCACCACCGCGTCGGCGATGGCGCGATCAGCATCCCCGAGCCGCTCCAGCACGAACTCGGCGTCATCGTCGTCCCAGATCTCCAACCGAGACCGGACGCCGGCAGCACGCAGAACGTGTTCGGGAAGCTCAAGATCCGGAACGGCGTCGAAAAGCCCGTCCAGCAACGCGGCCTCGGCGAGCCGGTACTCGCGCGGAGCCTTCCCGGCAAGCGTTGCGTGCCGGGCAATCCACCACCCGGTGTACCCGTCAGGCTCGGCAACCGCCCGCCAGGTAACGGGATCCGATGCCAGCAGCCTCAACGCCGCCGGCCAGTCCGCGACAAGATCCAGGTCCCGGACAGCCACAACTCGACGAGGCTCGTCAGGCACGGACGCCCACCAGGCCGACTCGTCCGGCAAGTCGTGATCGGGCCCGGAAGGCTCGTCGTCGACGACGAGCGAGAACCCGTCGACCACCCCGATCGCGACCAGCGCGGAACGCGGGTAGGCGTCAGCGATCTCCTTGGACAGCAACGGGAACGCGTCAGCCTCGACAACCCCGACAAGCGGAGAGTCAGGAAGCAGCAGCTCCTCCGCGCGGTGCCATTCGCCGTCGGAGTCGGGCAGAGCCAGAGCACCCAGCCACGGTTCTTCGCCCGCGCGAACAGCTGCTCGATCGACCAGCCGCAGGACCGTCTCGATCAAGTCATCAGGATGCAGCCCGGCCTCGGCGTCCTCCACCGACCGCGCCACGTTCTCGCGCAACGAAGGATCGGCGAGCAGCTCGGAAGCCCCGGCCTCGACCGCCCCGAGCCGAACCAGCAACGGATGCACCGCATCGGGGTGCACGACCCGCAGCCCGGGCAACGGCTCATCGGCGATCAAAGTCGTACGAGGCCCGGTGACCGTCCGGCCATCAGCCAACGGCACCGGCAACGACTGCAGAGCCTCTCGAACGTCCGGGTCGACCTCGGCCAGCGGCGCGAAGGCGGCGTAAACGTCCCGCCACCACCCGGGATCACCCGAAACGCCGGCCAGCGCGGCCACGACCTCGGCAGTCGAAACCCGCGGAACCTCCAAGGCGGCCAAGGCCTTCGCGTGCACCGGTGCGGACAGCTCAGCGTCCAGCAACCCGGGCAGGGCGTCCTCGACCAGCTCGACGAGCTCCTCGGAACCCACGTCCAGAACCCGCGCCCGGGCAGGTGAGATCCACTCGCCAGAAGCCAGCGGCAGCCAGGAAGCGGCACGCAGCGAACGAACCACCGCGGTGCGCAGCCGATCGTCCACCTCGGACAGCGGGAAGCCCGGCAACGGCACCAGAGCGGTCCGCTCGACGGCAGGCACGCGAGCGACCAGCGCCGGGTACAGAGCAGCGGCGGCGTCCAAAATCGACCAGGCAGCCGCGCCAGGCAGGATCCGGCGGCGCGACGGCTCCACCGGCAAAGTAGCGATCAGCCGAGCGGGCAACGACAAGCGCTCGTCGGTCGGCGTCGGTGCGTGCAGCACGTCCTCACCAAGCGAGGAGTCCAGCGGGTAGGCCCACGTGACCGTCCACTCAGGACGGTGCTCGACGCCCTGGACGAACTCCGCGTCCAGCGAACCGGACCCCTGCTCCACCAGCCACCGGGTCGAGCCGATCGTGACGACACCATCGGCGGTGACGAAGCGTTCCCACGACTGCGAGCCGACCTCGATGCGACGCAGGCCGGGCAGCGCCAGCAGCAGGTCCGGCACCTCGGCGGCGAGGTCGTCCAACGACAGGTCGACCTTCAGCGGCAACCGCACCTCGGTCGTGAAGCCCTCGGGAGCCGACTCGGCAACGGGCCACACCAGGCGCAGCACCGGCACGTCGCCGCCGCGCTCGGAAGCCAGCTCCGGCACCTCGGCGCGCGTCCGGGCGGCGGAGAACTCCACGCCACCCGACACCGAAACCACCCGCGGCGCGTCCGAAACGGTGAGCACGGCCGCGAACCCGACACCGAACTGCCCGACCCCGGCTTCCTTGGCCGAAGCCCGCAGCGAAGCCAGCGCCGCCACACCCGCGGCGGTCAGCGGAGCACCCGTGTTGGCGGCACGCAGCTCGCCGTCGACGAGAGTGATCCGCAACACACCAGGCTCGGCACCCGCCGCGTCGGACGCGTTCTGGGCCAGCTCGACCAGCAGGCGGTCCCGGTAGCCACCGAGCCGCAGGTCTTCCTCGGCGTTCGCGTCTTCGCGGAAACGGGTGGGCGAACCACGCCATGCGGCCAGGACCGAGGTGCGCAGGGCCTCGGTGCCGAACGGGTCGGTCACTCCGAGACGTCCAGAACGTCCAGCTGCGCGTCGTCGTAGACCAGCTCGGCGACCGGGACCATCGGGCTGATGTCGACCTCGGCCTGCGAGTGCGCGCCGCAGCCGTACTCGACGTGCACGACGTGGCCGTCGGCCGGAGCGATCTCGTTCGCGCAGATGCCGAACGCGGCACCGAACGCGCCGGCCACGCGGGTGTAGAAGCCGCAGGTGCCGCAGTGCGCGGGGGCGCTGCGGGCCATGTCGGAGCGGGGGCCGAAGTCGGAGGACACCCAGCGTTCGGCAGCATCGAGGCGGCCCTCGCGGGACAGGACGCGCGTGCGGCCGAGACCGATCTCCAGCGCGACCTCCTCCACGGCCGGGTCGTCGGACTGCACGTACGCCTCGACCAGGCGCGGGTCGTCCTCGCGGGGTGGCATCAGGTCGCCCACGCCGAGGTCGCCGGCACGGACCCGTTCGCTCCACGGCACCCACTCGGGGGCGACCAGAGCGTCCTGGCCCGGCAGCAGCACGACCTCGCTGACCGACACCGGGGAGCCCTCGCCGGAGTGGGCGACGGTCACCGCCCAGTTCCAGCCGCGGTAGCCCGCGTGCTCGGCCTCGAACAGGTGCGTGACGGAGTACTCGTCCTCACCGTGCACCCCGACGTGAGCGCCGACGCGCTCGACACCCGCCTCTTCCTCCGCGGCGGCGCGGGCGAGATCAACGGCGTCGAGGAGCATCTCAGTCGCGGTCACGGGTGAATTGTGCCGCAGGTCTTCGCCGGGACGAAAACTCGTGCCACCCTCCGTGGGGTGCGCTCACCCGTCTGGCTGGTCCTCGCGGTGGCTCTGGCCGCCTGCTCGACTCAGCAAGAAGCAAAACCGCAGGTAGAAGTCCTGCAGAAGATTCCTCACGACACGTCGGCGTTCACCCAGGGGTTGGAACTGGTCGACGGGGTCCTCTACGAGGGCACAGGTCTGGAGGGTCAGTCGACGATGCGCGCGCTCGACCCGTCGAGCGGCAACGTGCAGAAGAAGGTCGATCTCCCGGAGGACTTCTTCGGCGAGGGCATCACCGTCGTCGGCGACACCATCTGGCAGATCACGTGGCGCAACGGCGTGGCCATCGAACGCGACCGCAGGACGCTGAACGAGATCCGCCGCGTCGAGTACCAGGGCGAGGGCTGGGGCATCTGCGACGACGGCGGGCGCCTGATCATGAGCGACGGCAGTGCGAAGCTGACCTTCCGCGACCCGAAGTCGTTCAAGGAAACCGGAAGTGTGCAGGTCACCAGGGACGGCAAGCCGCTGACCCAGCTCAACGAGCTGGAGTGCGTCGGCGGCAAGGTCTGGTCGAACGTGTGGAAGACGGACGAGATCGTCCGCATCGACCCGGCCACCGGTCAGGTCACCAACACCTACGACCTGTCCTCGCTCAAACCGTCCGATCCGAACGTCGACGTGCTGAACGGGATCGCGCACCTCCCGGGCACCAACGAGTTCCTGGTCACAGGCAAGAACTGGCCCACCATCTTCCGAGTGAGGTTCAACGGGATGGGGCAGGATTGAGGGTGTGACCGGCGACCGCGGGTGGAGTGACGAACCGACTCCGAAGCGCTACCCGTGGCAGGACGACGAATACCAGCCGCGGCAGCGTCAGCGCCCCGCGTCCGAGCACGGTTTCCAGCCTCCACCGCGAAGGCCCCAGAACACCCGCCCGCTGCCCAACGAAGATCAGCAGACCACCCCGACGCCGAAGCCGCCGCGCAAGCTCACGGTCACCCGCGTCGCCTGGTTCCGCAGCAAGCAGATCTCGCAGCAGGCGGTCGCGGCGTTCCGGCGCGCGGCCCACGCGGACGGCGCCAAGAAGTCCGGCATGTCGTCGGTCACCTACGCGGTGATGATGAACTACGCCGCCGATGCCGCGATGGCCGTCGCGCTGGCGAACACGCTGTTCTTCTCAGCCGCGTCCGCGGAATCCAAGACCAAGGTCGCGCTGTACCTGCTGATCACGGTCGCGCCGTTCGCGTTGATCGCACCGGTGATCGGCCCGCTGCTGGACAGGATCCAGCGCGGGAGACGACTCGCGCTGGCCGCCTCCTGCGTGGTACGGATCGTGCTGTCGATCGTGATGGCGCTGGAGTTCGACAGCTGGCTGCTGTACCCGGCGGCGCTGGGCAGCATGGTGCTCAGCAAGTCCTTCACCGTGCTCAAGTCCGCGATCACGCCACGGATCCTGCCGCCGGACATCACGCTGTCGAAGACCAACGCGCGCATGACCGTCTTCGGGCTCGCGGCGGGTGCGGTGTTCGGTGCGTTCGCGGCGGGGTTCGCGAAGATCTTCGGCTCGCCGGGCGCGCTGTGGTTCACCGCGGTGCTGTGCCTGGTGAACGCGTGGCTCTGCATGAAGATCCCGGCGTGGGTCGAGGTGACCGAGGGCGAGGTCCCGGCGACGCTGCGATCGAGGCCCGCCAAGCAACGCGTGTCCCGGCACATCGTGGTCGCGTTGTGGGGCAACGGTTCCATCCGCATGCTGACCGGGTTCCTGACGCTCTTCGCGGCCTTCGTGGTCCGCGCGCAGACCGAGGGCGAACCGGTGCAGCAGCTGTTGCTCCTGGGCGTGATCGCGGGTGCGGCGGGCATCGGCAGCTTCCTCGGCAACGCGATCGGCGCGCGCCAGCACTTCGACAAACCGGACGAGGTCGTCCTCGCCTGCGTCGGCACGGCTCTGGTGGCGACGATCGTGGCCACCGCGCTGCCCGGTCTGACCACCGCCGCGATCGTCGGCCTGCTGGGCGCCACGGCGTCGTCGCTGGCCAAGATCAGCCTCGACGCGGTGATCCAGGACGACCTGCCGGAGGAGTCGCGCGCGTCGGCGTTCGGCCGCTCGGAGACGATCCTGCAGCTCACGTGGGTCTTCGGCGGAGCGCTGGGCGTGCTGCTGCCCGCGACGTTCTGGATCGGCTTCCTGGTGCTGTCCGTCCTGCTCGCCCTGGGCCTCACCCAGACCTGGATGTCCCGCAACGGCACGTCGTTGCACCTGGTCCTGCAGAGGCTCGTCCGCAGGCCGGCAGCGGCGACCCCGTAGGCTGCCTGACGTGCGTCGACTTGCTCCTGTATTAGCTGCCAGCGTTCTCGTGCTGACCGGCTGCGGGCTGCCGCGGCACGATCCCGAGGTCACGTTCTACGCGAACGGCAAGGCCATCCGCGTCGAGCCGACGATCTACTGCGACGTCGCCGGCGACAACTGCGCCGAGAAGAGCGCGCCGGGCAAGTTGAAGGTGCCGCCGGGCAAGGTCGTGCAGATCTCGGTGGACGGACAGCTCGCCGACGGCCTCTGGGAGGTCGTCTGCGTGTACGAGAATGCCGCCAAGGTGCAGGAGGGCTGCAGCTCGCCGTTGCTCGGCAAGGGCGACAACTTCTCCTACACGCTGGCCGTGCCGAACGACTCCGACCAGCTGCTGCGCATCGAGGTGCACGAGGCGGCCGGCGCGGTGCTGGAGACCGGCCAGCCGCTGATGCGCGGTTCGTGGGTCGTCGACATCACCCGCTAACGCTTGCCGAACGCTTCCCACCACTCGCTGGGAACGATGCGAAGTGCCGAGTCCATCAACGCCTTGCCGGTGTCGGTGACCACCGACGCCTGCATGGTCTGGATGAAGCGCTCCATCTTCGTGATGCCGGCGGCCTGGTACTCGCGCGCCTGCAGCAGGAGCTCCAGCTTGTCGGCGTCACGCGAGCAGCGCGCTTCCGGCGTGTGATCGATCTCCTTGGCCGCCTCGTGCTCGGCGACCAGCGCCTCGATGTGCGCGGCGAGCGGCGCGGGCAGCTGCCGGACCTGGTCCCGTGCCACGGCTTCCGGCGGCATCTTCACGTCGAGGTAGAGCTTGCCGACGTACGGGATGTCGCCGATCCGCGTCTCGGGCACGTCGTGGAACAGGCCCAGCGTCGCCGCCCGGTCCGGATTCGCACCCTCCTGGACGGCGATCGCGTACGCCAGAACGCCCACCCGGAACGAGTGGGCTGCCACCGACTCGGGGTTCTGCACCCCGGCGAAGAGCCACCCCGCTCTGGGCAGGCGTTTGAGTTGGCCGACTTCGTACAGAAACTCGACGATCCGGTCCGCGTCAGACATGACGCTGATCTTTTTACGGATCGAGGTCCCGCGCCACTGCCCGGACGACCTCGGCGACGAGCTTCATCGTCTTCTTGTCGGACGGATAGCGGCCGCGGCGCAGGTCAGGCTGCACCTTGTTCTCCAGCAGCTTGATCATGTCCTCGATCAGGCCGTGCATCTCCTCAGCCGGACGACGGCGCGCCTCGGCGACGGACGGCGCCGGGTCGACCAGGCGCACGGACAGCGCCTGCGGCCCGCGGCGGCCTTCCGCCATGCCGAACTCGATGCGCTGGCCGGCCTTGAGACCGTCGACACCCGGAGGCAACGCCGCTTTGCGGACGTAGACGTCCTCGCCACCGTCCTGGGTGACGAAGCCGAAGCCCTTCTCCGTGTCGTACCACTTGACCTTGCCGGTCGGCACCGCGCTCACCATTCCCAAGCTTGTCGCACAACGAACGCGCCCCAGGCGTACCCGAGACGCGTCTCACCAGAGTAGCCAGAAGACCTTGAGTAGGGCACCTCCGTTAGCGCGACTACCCTGCTCTTATGACCGCTTTGAAGCTGTTCCCGCTGGCCGTCGGCCTGTTCGCCGCAGGCGTGCTGGCGATCATCGCGGTCTTCGTGCTCTTCGCCACGGGCCACAGCGACCTGCCGGTGTGGCTGAACGTCGCCGCCACCTACCTGCCGGCGATCGGCCTGGCGCTCGGGATCATCGCGGTGATCAGGAAATCACGCCAGAAGAAGTCCTGAGCCACTCCGGGAACTCGCGCAGGTCCTCCAGCACGACCGCGGCGCCCGCTTCTTCCAGCTCAGCCCTGGAACAAGGCCCGGTCACCACGCCGACGCCCAGCGCTCCCGCGGCCAGAGCACCGTTCATGTCGCCGACGTGATCACCCACGTAGATCGCGGCGCCGTGCAGCTTCAACGACTCGGCCTTGCCCGTCGACCACAGCTCGCCGTAGAGGTGGTCGACCTCCCAGCCGAACGCTTCCAGGTGCAACGCGGCGTTCTTGCGGTACTTGCCCGTGACGATCATCGTCTGACCACCCAGGTCCCGCACGCACCGCAACGCCTCGGCGGCTCCGGGCAGCGCGACCGTCGCGGGGATAACGACGTCCGGGTACAGCGCGCGGAACAGCGTGACCAGGTCCGGGATCTCCTCCTCGGGCACGCCCATCTCGCGGTAGGTCATGTCGAGGGGCGGGCCGAGGTTCGACGCGAAGTGGTCGCCGTCGAGGTCGTGGCCGGTTCGGGCGCCCACCTCGTTCAGCACCGCGGCCATGCCCGGTCGCGGGTCGATGAGGGTCATGTCCAGGTCGAAACCCACGGTGAACGGCACAGAACCTCACTTTACGTCTTTACAGGAATAGTTTTTATGTAAAGCTCAGTGGGTGAGCGACAT
>JAVXWK010000322.1:0-4637 GCA_032230575.1 Pseudonocardiales bacterium
ATCGACGTCGAGCCTTCCGTCGAGCAGATCCTTGAAGGTCGTCATCCCGCGGGCCATCTGGCTGCGCACAGCCTTGAGCTCGTCCAAATCTCCCAGCTGGTCCCAGCTCAGTTGCCGCTCCTGCCCCCACCCCGTCACCTCGAGCGAGTAGTGGTTCTTCTCGGTGAGAACAGTGAGGACGACCGTCGCGGCGCGGCGCGGTGCCACCGGCATCACGCCCGATCCAGACCGGGCGTCTGCCGGTTCACCCTGAGCACGTCGACGGTCTCGCCCTTCTGCAGCAGCTCTACGAAAACGTCGATGTCCGGCGACGGAAGGCCCGCGGGAAGGCCGAAGTAGACCTGCTGCCGCTCCCAGCGGACCGGCACGGAGACGGTCTGACTCCGTGGCTCGATCGGTCTACCGCGTACGGTGGGCCGGACCTCGAACTCGACGATAGGCACATCGCGACCGTCGGTGATCTCGATGGGAATGCTGGGCGCGTCCGGTTCCTCATCCGGGCCGATCGTCACCCTGAGCCGCAGCGGCTGCGCACCTGCCGGCTGCCCTTCGGTCGGCGTCGGCAGGGATTCCAGGACTGCCGACAGGTGCCCCGTGTAGTTGTCCAGCTCCGGCCCGGCGAGCTCGGATCGGACCTGTTCGGCCACCTGTCTGGCGAAGCTCTCCCGCTTCCGGGCACTCCGGATCGACCAGACGCCCAGGGACGCCGCTCTTCGCGATACCCAGTCCTTCTGGGCGGTGGGCAAGGCGATGAGGTAGACGCTGAGGAGGAGCAGCAGCGCGAGGTTGAGCCACGCCAGGGTCTGGAGAGAGGCAGTGGCGCCTCCGGGCGCCGTCGACGGCCGGAGGCGCAGCGCCCAGGCGGCGGGCCACGCGATCGCGACGAACCCGAGCAACGCGGCCAGGGCCACTGCCCACCGGCCTGGGTCGGTGCGTGCAGCGACCCGGTGAGGGAACCTTGTGATCATGCGCCGGCCCCACCCGCGGGCGCGCACTGGCCCGCGTATGAGCGCCCCACGCCCGAGGCGCAGACCAAGCGGACTGTCCAGGTGCCGGGCATCCAGCGCCACCGTGTTCGGTCCGGAATCGATCGTCGATCCCTCGAGGTTCACTTCGGTGGCGGAGAGCTCCACCAGGCTGATGGGGCCATCGGCCCGGAAGCCGTGCGACAACTCCACGCGGCCGTCGACCTTGGCCCTCGAGGCGTCGCAGGCCGTGGCGCCCCTGCTCACGATGGTGGTGCCGCGCGCGTCGATCGCGGCGGCGGTGAGATTGCGGAGGTCGATACCGCCCTCGCAGGCGAGGCGCTGGGCCTCGACCTCACCTGTGATGGTGGTTGCTTGCAGCGACAGCGCACATCCACGGGGGGCCTTGAGTCGGCTGTCGCTCAGGAACATCGGCCCGTCGACGAAGCCGTGCGACAGCACGACCGCGCCGTCCGACGTGAAACCCCCATCCAACGCGACCGCGCCACGGATGGCGCAGTGCGAGGCCTCCAGCGCGATGTCGGAACCGGATATCCGAGCTGCAGAAGCGAAGAGCCCGCCTCGGATGGAGGCGCCGGCCAGGCGCACTGCGCCGACGAGCGTGGCCGCCTGCAGGTGCACTCCGGCGCCCACCTCGATCAGGTCCGCCGTGACCGCGCGCAGCTCGTCCCCGTGGACCGTGGCCCACCTCAGGATGAGCGCCCCTCCTATCGAGGCGCTGGACAGAGCCACCGGCGACTGGAAGGCGCTCGACTCAAGAATGAGGTCGTGGGCGACGGTCAGGCCGCGCCCGCTGAAGTGCCCGACGGAGCAGTTCATGATGCTGATGCGCTTCGCGGTCGCGTCGTCCAAGACGATGCCGTCCTCAAGCGTGCACCCGACGAGATGGAGGGGACGACGGAGCTCGGCGCTCTCCAGATCAACCTGACCCACGACCTCTGCGCCGCGTAGGCGGACCCCCTTGTAGTGGATCCGCCAGCTGCGCTCCGTGCACAGGTCCGCCAGGAACTCGGCGCGGAGCGCGGAGCCGGGGAAATCCGACGGGTCGTAGTCCCGCAGGATCTCAAAGTCACACACCGCGCCCCTGCGGGCTGCGCTCGCCAGTTCGTTCTCTGCTGGGCTGAGATCGTCGGGAAGGTACGGCATGGCTCCCCTCGCGGTGATGGTGACGACGAGGATGGCAGTCGGGCGGCGTCGCGTGTGGCCCGTCCGGCATGGGGCTCTCGCAGCGCCCCTGTGATCGCGGGGTGGTCGCGCATTGCGCGAAACGTGGCGAAACCCAGCAGCACAGTCCGTCAAGCACCTCGGCTCTCAGCAGGGAAAACGGCATCACGCGGCACCGCCCGGCAGCCCCTGGTCGGGACTTTTGAACCGCAGGCGGACCGCATCCGTCGGGGCCGAAATAGCCTAACGGGGATGCCTGAAGTCAGGCCGCCCACGGGACTGCAGGTCGCGCACCACTCTCGGCCCGGGCGCGGTTTGACGGGCACAAAGTGGGCACGAACGCGCAGGTGCCACAGCGGCAGTGCCGAACAGACGCGGACTGCGGCAAGCGTCTGACGTGCAGAAACGGACCCGGCCGGTCATGACGGATCATGGCCGACACGCGGGCCGCCCGACTCATAATCCCCCGGTCCCTGCGGCGAGCTCCTCCGGTCCTGATCGTCCTGGGTTGCGGGCGTGTGACACCTCGGGCGCGGGGTTGTCCGCCAGCGATCCCAACGAAGGCGCAATCGCCCTAACCGTGGAACGGGTCGTGGAACGAACTGGGGTTTAGAGCAGTACCTGCACGACGCCATAGGGCAGGCGGACGTGCTCCCAGCAGTGCAAATGCTGTCCAGCTGAACGGGGATGCCGGTCTCTCAAGGCGGTAGCGAGGGTTCGAATCCCTTCGGGGCTACAACGGCCCGGACCTGCGGAAACGCGGGTCCGGGCCATTGTTCTGTCCGGGCCGCTCCGGCTCCGTGGGATGGAACGTGGGATGAACGTGGGTACGGTCACCCCGTGCCTCGGAAGCGGCGACCACGCGGCTACATCGAGGAGTTCCCGTCGGGCAGCTTTCGCGCCGTCGTCTGCGGCGGTACCGACGCGTTGGGGCAGAGTAGTCATCTCAGTCGCGGGCCGCGTGCCGGTCCACGCGTCCCGGGCCACCAACAGAAGGGTCATTGCCCTACCGGTGCCGGTCGACGGTCACGGGGCGGATGATGACGACCGCCAGCCAGCAGACGTAGCCGATCACCGTCTGCAGGTTGCTGGCGTCCGCGGGCCGTCTGACAGCAACCCTGACAGCAACGCCGGGCTACCGCCCCGGATCCTCCGGAGCCCCACCAGAGGTCGGCCCTTCGCCGGGCGCCGTCCGGGCAAGTGAGCGACGCTTTGCCCGGCGCCTGAAAGGCGGAAGGTCGGCAGCTCGACGTCGCCCTGCGCACCAGTTCTGACCCGCGGCAGACGGCTCCATCGCCTGTGCCCGAAAGGCCCGGTCATCGAGGTCACGGAGGCGCTCCGCCAGGCTCACGGCGACGGTCTGTCATTGGACGGGGCGCCATCAGCGTCGGTGATCGACCGGGCGGAGCAGCTAACGCGGGGCCCTTGGCATCAGGCTGACGGCAGCGCGACGCGCTATGGCCGTGTCAACCCGAGATGGCCCCGGTGGGATGGTTCGATTCGGCCCCAGCACGGTGGTTGCGGGAGGTCTGCGGGGCGGCGCGGTTCGCGTAGGTCATGCCGAGCAGGTTGTGAACGGCAGTCAGGGTGCGGTCGGCGATCTGACGGGCCCGGTCGTTGCCGTTGTCGAGGACTTCGTCGATGTAGGAGTGGTCGTCGGCCAGGGCGGCGCGTCGTTGCCGCAGCGGGCGCAGGAGTTCGTTGACGGCCTCGGTGAGCGTCTGCTTGAGCCGTCCTGCGCCGCCGTCTCCGATGTTGTCGGCGAGACGGTGCGGGTCCTCGCCAGTGGTGGCGGCAAGGAGGTCTAGCAGGTTGGCGACGGCGGGCCGAATGAGCGGGTCGTAGCTGATATGCCTTTCGCTGTCGGTGGGCGCGCGGCGGATCAGCGCGGCGGTCTCGTCCTCGGTGGCGCGTAGCGCGATGCCGTTGCCGCGGGTCTTGCTCATCTTCTGTCCGTCGAGTCCGGCCAGCATCGGAGTGTCGGTGAGCAGGGCGTTTGGTTCAGGGAAGACCTGCTGCTGGTTGCCGTAGCGCTCATTGAAGCGACGGGCGATCAGGCGGGTGGTCTCGAGGTGCGGAAGTTGGTCGAGGCCGACGGGGACCAGGTTCGCCTGGCAGAAGAGGATGTCCGCGGCCTGGTGGACGGGGTAGGTCAGCATGAGGCCGGTCGGTGGCAGGCCGGTGGCCTCGGTCTCGGCTTTGACGGTCGGATTTCGGTGCAGTTCGGCGTCGCTGACCAGGCTCAGGAACGGCAGTACCAATTCGTTGAGCGTGGGGACTGCGCTGTGGGTGAAGATCGTCGTTCGGTGCGGGTCGATGCCGGCGGCGAGGTAGTCGGCGACGATGCCGCGGACCGTGGCCGGGAGCTGATGGGCGACCTGCCGATCGGTCAGCACCTGGTAGTCGGCGACCAGCACGATCACCTCGACGCCGAGGTCCTGGAGCCGGACGCGGTTGGCGAGGGTGCCGAGGTAGTGGCCGATGTGG
>JAVXWK010000325.1:0-3170 GCA_032230575.1 Pseudonocardiales bacterium
TAGTTAAGCCCTTCTGCGCCGATGGTACTGCACTGGTTACGGTGTGGGAGAGTAGGTCGCCGCCGAACTTAATTTAGCCCTGCGGGTTGAGCGCTTCATGCGCTCCCCGCAGGGCTTTTTCACGTTCTACCGACGAGCGATCGCCGGTACGAGGTCACCGTGCTTGGAGATCCCACCGGTCCACAGCGCGTTTCCGGCCGCAGCAGCTCCGCGGACAACGACGTCCGGCGCCTGCATCCGGACCCACGTGCGCAAGGGCGCGTTCCACTGCAGCGCAACGGAAACATCACCCTTCCCGCCGACCGCCCACACCTTGCCGTCCGCGGTCTTCACGACAGACTTCAGTCGCCCGTCAGCGATCCGCGGCGTGCGCGTGACCGTCCACTTCCGACCGTCCCAGTGGGCCGCGTAAGGAAGATCACCTCGCTCACCCGACTTACCGCCGACCACCCACACATCGTTGGCAGCAAACGAAGTCACACCACTCAGCCACACACCCTGACCCGGTACCTCCGCCCGACGCCACGTACGTCCGTCGAAGTGGAACAGCAGGGGAGTCTGCGGGTTCGTGTACGCCACCCCGGCCGCCCACACGTCAGCCGCAGCCCGTGCGTTCACGCTCACGAGCTCGCCCGGCCCGACGTCAGGCAGGGCAACGTGTTGCCACGCGGTCCCGTCCCACGATTGGAGCGCCGGTACGCCGGTGCTGATCGTGTTGCGCCAGGCCCGTCCCGCAGCCCAAGCCTTCCCGGAGTGCGACGCGATGGCCTCGGGCATGACCCCGCCCATCACATCCGGCGGTCCGCTCACCGGGTTGACCGCCAGCGAGTGGCTCGACCACGCACTTCCGTTCCAGTGCACGGTCTCCAACGCCTCGGCCTGCACGTCCTCGGTGCGGCCGGCCAGCCAGATGTCCGACGCACTGCCCACCGCGATCGCCTTGGGCAACGCCTGCTTCGGCAGCGGCGACTGCTTCTGCCACTTGGCGCCGTCCCATCGCAGCACCACGGACTCGAGCGTGCGCAACGACGTCAGCTCATAGCCGGCCGCCCACGCATCCGATCCGACCGCGGCGACGGCGTTGATGTCGCCCTTCGCCAGCGGGACCGGAGTTTCCTTCCACGCGCTCGTGGGCGTCGGGGCGATCAGCGTCAGACTCAGTACGAGTGCGAGCTTCACGGCGCACCCACCGTCGTCTTGATGACGAAGTCGAACGTGCCGCGATACCCGGCGCCGGCTCGGGCGACCTGGATCGTGCAGATCCGGTTGATGAACTCGTCCCCGGCGTTCAAAGCAGCGAAGTCACGCCCGTACGCCTGCGTGTCGTCCGGGAAGTACAGCTGCGTGATGAGCGGCGGCCCGTCCGGGGCCTGGATCTGCACGTGGATGTGCGGCGCCCGCCAGCCCCACTGCCCGAAGTAGTCGCGCGGGATGATCGTGTTGAGGTGGTACTCGCCCTTGCCGTTGGTGCGCTGGTGCCCGCGCAGCCCGAACCCGACGGTGTCGTAGTCACCGTTCTGGTCGCACTGCCAGAAGTCGAGCAACGCCCCGCTGATCGTGGCGCACTGCGGGCTGTAGACCACCCCGCGCAGGTCCAACCGCACGCCGCGAACGCTCGGCGTGATCAGGTTCGTGCGCTCGGGCGAGCTCGGCTTGAACAACGGCCCATCCAGCGCTGGCGGCGTCTCATGACCCGCACAAGCGGGCGTGACCTGCAACGGACCAGCCTTCGCAACAGGCGCGGCCGACACGGCCGCACCTCCCGCGATGGCCACCGCGCCGGTCTTGAAGAAGGCACGACGGGAGTTCGGCATGGGCCCGAACGTAGCAGTCGTTCGAATTGAAACAACCGTCTCGACAGCGATCCGACAGCCGGAAATGACCTCGCGCCCCGTTCGGTCCCATCCCTAGCGTCAAGCGCATGAGGATCCTCGCGCTGCTGTGCCTAGTCCTGTCCGTCACCGCGGTTCCAGCTCAGGCCACACCGATCCGCTGCCAGACGCCGGCCGTCTCCACGTTCCGCACCGCCGACACCTGGTACGAGAACCTGGAGTTCGACGGCGACACCATCTGGCTCTCCAACCTCACCGGCAACGCCGTCGAGCAGTACCGCCTGGACGGCACCCTCCTGCAGTCCATCCCGCTGCGAGCCCCCGGCGCCATCCGCAAAGGCCCCGGCGGCGTCCTGTACGTCAACTTCGGCAACGACAACCCGGAAACCCGCCCCCAACCGTCCGGCGTGGTCCGCCTGACCCCGAAGCCCGAGGTCTGGATCGGCGGCGACACCCTGAGCTCCGCCAACGGCGCCGAGTTCGACGCCCGCGGCCACCTCTACGTCTCCGACCCGTTCACGGGCCTGTACGAGTTCGACCGCCGAGGCGCCCTGGTGCGCCACATCGACCTGGCCTACCCGAACGGCATCGTCACCATCGGCAACACCGTCTTCACCAACATCCTGATCGACCCGCAGTCCGCCATCGTCCGCATCACCGGCAACCGCCAGACCCGCCTCGAACTCGGCGCCCCGGACAAGGGCCTCGACGACCTCGCGGTGGGCCCTGACGGCAAGCTCTACGTCACCACCTACACGAGCGGCGAGCTCATCAAGGTCGACCCGTGGACCGGCGCCCACTGCACCCTGCTGTCCGGCCTCAAGAATCCGACCGCGGCCCGCTTCCTCCCTGGCACGAAGACCCTGTTCGTCACCCAGGCGAGCGGCTCGGTGCTGAAGGTCCGGCTCTAGAACAACCTGTTCGCCAGCCCCGCAACCGCTTGCGCGCGGTCGCCCAGCAACGCCCGCAGGTTCTCGGCCGCACGACCGTCGGTGTACTTGAAGCCGATCTTCGCGATGGCCGTGCCCCACCGCAGGTCGTCGGAGGCGGCGTCGGCGAGCGTGTTCCAGTTGCCGCGCAGCAGGTGCTGGTAGGCGGGCCACCGGGTGACGATCTCCGCGATGGTCACGAGGTCGCAGGCCTGCTCGATGTCGGCCGACGCGAGCACGCGGAGGTAGAACTGCCAGACGTTGAGCAGGCGCTTCTCCTCGCGGACGGTGTGTTCCGGCTGCGCGACGAGCCGTTCGCGCAGCCGCTCGCGGACGACTGGGTGCCGTTCGATCCGGATGACGATGTCCTCGACGTTCGTGGGTGGCGGCGGCAGTGTCGGGTCCGGTG
>JAVXWK010000331.1:0-5220 GCA_032230575.1 Pseudonocardiales bacterium
ACGAGGCAGCGCACCCGGACGTCAAGATCACGCAGCGCAAGACCGGCACCGCCGACCCGCACCACAAGAACCTGTTCACCAAGCTCGCGGCGGGATCGGGCCTGGCCGACGTCGAGGCCATCGAAGAGGGCTACCGCGCCCAGGTGATGTCCAAGGCCGGTCAGTTCAACGACCTCAAGGAGATCGGTCCTCAGATCGAGGAAGGTCGCTGGCTGAAGTGGAAGTACGACGCCGTCGTCAAGGACGGCAAGCTCATCGGCTACGGCACCGACATCGGCCCGATGGCGATGTGCTACCGCAAGGACCTGTTCGACAACGCCGGGCTGCCGTCGGACGCGGAGTCCGTGAAGGCGATGTTCGCCACCTGGGACAGCTACTTCGCCGCGGGTGACAAGTTCATGACGAAGGCCAACGGCGCCGCGTGGTTCGACAGCGCCGCGCAGGTCTTCAACGCCATGCACAACCAGCACGAACTCGGCTACTTCGACCAGCAGGACAAGCTCGTCATCGAGACCAACCCGGCGATCAAGTCGGACTGGGTCGCGGTCACCGGCGCTGTCGCGAAGGGACAGTCGGCGAAGCTTCCCGCGTGGAGCAAGGAGTGGGAGGCGGGCGTCAAGGCCGGCGCGTTCGCCACGAAGACCTGCCCCGCGTGGATGCTCGGTGGCATCGAGAAGCTGGGCGGCCCCGAGGTCAAGGGCAAGTGGGCCGTGACCGAGGCGTTCCCCGGCGGTGGCGGCAACTGGGGCGGTTCGTACCTGACCGTGCCGAAGCAGAGCAAGAACGCCAAGAAGGCCGCGGAGCTCGCCGCCTGGCTGACCGCGCCGGAGCAGCAGATCAAGGCGTTCAAGTCCAAGGCCACGTTCCCGAGCCAGGTCAAGGCGCTCACCGACCCCGCCCTGCTGGAAACGTCGAACGCGTACTTCGGTGACATCAAGGTCGGCGCGCTGTTCGCCGCGCAGGCCCAGAAGATCACGGCCGCGCAGTACAAGGGCCCGACCGACGGTCAGATCCAGGACACCGTCGTCAGCGCGGCACTGCTGTCCGTCGAGCAGGGCAAGAGCACCGCGGACGACGCGTGGAAGACCGCCGTCGCGGAGGCACAGAAGGTAGCCAAGTGACGGCTTTGCTCACACGGCCGGACCGCGAGCGGGTCGAGGAGACCCGCCCGCGGTACCGTCTGTCCACACTGGACAACAAGGTCTCCCCCTACCTGTTCGTCGCCCCGTTCTTCGTGCTGTTCGCGGCCATCGGCGTGTTCCCCTTGCTGTACACGGCCTACGTGTCGCTGTTCGACTGGGAACTGGGCGCGGACGACCCGAAGTTCGTCGGCGCCGACAACTACATGACCTTGCTCGGCGACAGCCAGTTCTGGAACGCGCTGTTCAACACGTTCAGCATCTTCCTGCTGTCGACCATCCCCCAGTTGATCATCGCGGTGCTCCTCGCCTCTCTGCTCAGCGCCAACCTGCGGGGCAAGACGGGGTGGCGGATGGGCGTGCTGCTGCCCTACGTCGCGTCGATGGTCGCGTTGACGATCATCTTCGGAAACCTGTTCGGGCCGCAGTACGGACTCGTCAACGACGTGCTCACGACGGTCGGCCTGCCGGCCATCGACTGGCAGGCCAGCACGTTCGGCAGCCACGTCGCCATCGCCTCGATGGTCAACTGGCGGTGGACCGGGTACAACGCGCTGATCGTGCTGGCCGCGATGCTGGCGATCCCGCGCGAGGTGACCGAGGCCGCCGTGGTCGACGGCGCCGGTCCGATCCGGCGGTTCTTCAGCATCACGCTGCCGATGCTCAAGCCCACGCTGATCTTCGTGATCGTCACGTCGACGATCGGCGGACTGCAGATCTTCACCGAGCCGTTGCTCTTCGCGCCCGCCGGCGGCAGCGGCGGCGGGTCCGTGCACCAGTACCAGACCGTCGTGCTCTACATGTACCAGTCGGCCTTCCAGCAGTTCGACCTCGGTTACGCGTCGACGATCGCCTGGATGCTGTTCCTGATCGTCATTCTGGTCGCCGGGCTCAACTTCTGGCTCACGAGGAAGTCGGTGCGATGAGGCGTCCATCCTTTGTGATCTACGGAGTGCTGGCCGCGTTCGTGCTCGGCTCGGCTTTCCCGCTGTACTACTCGTTCCTGGTGGCGAGCCGGGACAACGAGGCGCTGACCGGGGACTTCACCCTCGTCCCAGGAGGGAACTTCTTCTCCAACGCGGCCAGGGTGCTCGACACGATCCCGTTCTGGAAGTCGCTGGCCAACAGCTTCATCGTGTCCGGCACGGTGACGCTGTCGGTGGTCCTGCTGTCGACGCTGGCCGGGTTCGCGTTCGCCAAGCTGCGGTTCCGGGGCAGCGGTGTGCTGTTCCTGTTCGTGGTGGCGACGCTCGCCGTGCCGACGCAGCTCGGGATCATCCCGCTGTACATGGCGATGGCGGAGTTCGGCTGGGCCGGCGAGCTGGAGGCCGTGATCGTGCCGAACCTCGTCACCGCGTTCGGGGTGTTCTGGATGCGGCAGTACCTGGTCGACGCCATCCCCGACGAGCTGGTCGAGGCGGCGCGGATGGACGGCTGCAGCCTGTGGCGGACGTTCTGGCACGTCGCGCTGCCCGCCGCCCGGCCGGCCGCCGCGATGCTCGGCGTGTTCACGTTCATGCAGTCCTGGAACGACTTCCTGTGGCCGCTGGTCGTGCTGAACGCCGACAACCCGACGATCCAGGTGGCGCTGGAGAAGCTGCAGAGCGGCTACTACGTCGACTACTCGCTCGTGCTCGCCGGAACCACTCTGGCGACTGTTCCGGTTCTGATCGTTTTCCTCGTGCTCGGGCGGCAGATCGTCGCGGGTGTCATGCAGGGTGCTGTGAAGGGGTGAAGGTGGAGAACATCGCTTTCCCGCAGGGGTTTTTGTGGGGTGCTGCCACGGCCGCGTTCCAAGTGGAGGGTGCTACTGACGTAGACGGCCGGACAGACTCGATCTGGGACGCGTTCTGCCGCGTGCCGGGAAAGATCGTGGGCGGCCACACGGGGGAGCCGGGCGCCGACCACTACCGCCGGGTCGAGCAGGACGTGCGGATGATGGCCGACCTGGGCCTGCAGGCCTACCGGTTCTCGATCGCCTGGCCGCGGGTGCGGCCGGACGGCGGCCCGGTCAACCAGGCCGGGCTCGACTTCTACCGGCGGCTGATCGACACGTTGCTGGAGCACGACATCAAGCCGTGGCCGACGCTCTACCACTGGGACCTGCCTCAGAAGCTGGAGGACCTGGGCGGGTGGGCGTCGCGCGACACCGCGTTCCGGTTCGCCGACTACGCCGCGACGACCGTCGAAGCCCTGGGCGATCGAATCGACACCTGGACAACGTTGAACGAGCCGTGGTGTTCGGCGTTTCTCGGTTATTCCGCCGGAATCCACGCTCCGGGCCGGACCGAACCGTCCGCCGCCGCGGCCGCGGTGCACCACCTGCTGCTGGGCCACGGCCTGGCGGCGAAGGTGATCCGCGACGCGGGCAAGAAGCCCGGCATCACGCTCAACATGTACCCGATCATCCCGGCCGACCCCACCTCCGAGGCCGACCTGGACGTGGCACGGCGGCTGGACGGGTTGCAGCAGCGGATCTTCCTCGACCCGTTGCTGCGCGGGAGCTACCCGGCGGACGTGGTGGAGGACCTGGCGCCGCTCGGGTTCTCCGAACTGGTCAAGGACGGCGACCTGGCGGTGATCTCGACGCCGCTGGACATGCTCGGCGTGAACTACTACTCCGAGCACTACGTCAGCGCCGCCCCTGGTGAACCCGGCCCGTCACCGTGGATCGGGGTCCCGCAGGTGTCGTTCCCGCGCAGGGACGACGCGCCGCGCACGGACATGGACTGGGAGGTGCGGCCGGACGGGCTCACGTCCGTACTGCTGCGGGTGCACCAGGACTACCCGTCGATTCCCCTGTACATCACGGAGAACGGCGCCGCGTACCCGGACCAGCCGGGTGTGGACGACGCGGAACGGACCGAGTACCTGGCCTCGCACCTGCGGGCCGCGCACGCCGCCATCGCCGCCGGCGTGGACCTGCGCGGGTACTTCTGCTGGTCGTTGATGGACAACTTCGAGTGGGCCGAGGGGTACGCGAAGAGGTTCGGCATCGTGCACGTGGACTACGACACGCAGGTGCGCACGCCGAAGATGAGTGCCCGCTGGTTCTCCGAAGTGGCACGCAGCAACGCCATCGCGTCATGAGCAGGCGCCCCGGCATCGACGAGGTCGCCCGGTTGGCCGGGGTGTCGAAATCCACCGTGTCCCGCGTGCTCAACGGAGCACCGCACGTGAGCACGCGGGCACGGGATGCGGTGCGGCGAGCGGTGATCCAGCTCGACTACACGCCGAACCAGGCCGCACGGTCGTTGGCGGGGCATCGGGCCAATGCGATCGCGTTGGTGGTGTCCGAGCCGAGCGGCCGTGTGCTGGCGGACCCGTTCTTCGCCGGGGTGATGCGCGGTGTCCACGCCGAACTGGCCGGGCACCGCTCGCAGCTGGTGCTGATGATGGCCCAGCCCGGCGATGTCGGCTCGTACCTGACCGGCGGGCACGTCGACGGCGCGCTGGTGATCAGCCTGCACGGCCACGACCCGCTGCTGTCGTTGTTGCACGACAACGGGTTGCCGGTCGTGGCCGGCGGGCGGCCACTGGCGGGCGGCCCGGTGCCGTACGTCGACTCGGACAACTTCACCGGGGCGATCGAGGCGACGCAGCACCTGATCTCGCTGGGGTGCAAGCGGATCGCCACCATCGCCGGGCCCTCGGACATGGCCGTGGGGCTCGACCGGCTGTCCGGGTGGCGGCGGGCGATGTCCGGCCAGCGCGCGGATCTCGTGGCGTACGGCGACTTCACGCCAGAGGGAGGTGCGTCCGCGATGACGTCGTTGCTGACGCGGGAACCTCTGCTGGACGCGGTGTTCGTGGCCGCGGACATCATGGCTTTGGGCGCGTTGCAGGTGTTGCACGCGCACGGCCGCCGTGTGCCGGACGATGTCGCGGTGGTGGGCTTCGACGACTCCGTGCCCGCAGTGCCGCCGTTGACGACCGTGAAGCAGGACGTGGAGCGGTTCGGGCGGATGCTGACGTGGCGCCTCCTCGCCGAGATCGAGGGCGAGGAGGGCCTGCCGCCGTCAGTGCTGCTGCCTACTTCGCTCGTGGTGCGGTCGAGCGCCTGCTAGTGCGCGCAGCAGAC
>JAVXWK010000508.1:0-2765 GCA_032230575.1 Pseudonocardiales bacterium
AGTTCCGCGACGTCCAGACCGGCACCCGCGAGTGCCGTGATGTCGCGTCGCACGCCTTGCGCCCGACCTTCCCACATGGTTGGCAGTATGCGCTCGCGGCCGGTCGTCCGGGCATCCCAGTTTTCCGGGATACCCGGGTTCGTGCTGGCCGGTGACCCTTCTCGGCATGATGACCACAGTCGGCGAGGGCGAGGAACTGACCGCGCCTGACGCCACGATCACCGTCCGGATCTCGGGCAAGCACACCGACGGCGCCTACGAGCTGTTCGAGGTGGACGCTCCCCGAGGCGAGGCCGCGCCGCCGCACCGCACGCCGTGGCCCAAGGCTTACTACGTGGTGCACGGACGCATGGCGGTGCTGCTCGACGGCGAGCTGCACGACCTCTCGCCGGGCGATGCCATCGTCATCCCGCCCAACGCACCGCACACGTTCACCGTCCACACGCCGTCGGCGCAGTTCCTGGCGTTCGCGGTGGGAGAGGTGATGAGCGCCTTCTTCCGCGACCTCTCGGCGAACGGCTTCGAGGCATTGGCTCGGCACGGGGTGACGACATGAGCGCCGTGTCCCAGATCGCGGCCGTCGTTGCCGCTCTCGTGCACGTCGTCGTGTGGGTGTGGGAGGCGTTCCTGATCCACCGCGTCCATTACTCGGTGTTCCGGCAGCCCGCGGAGGACGTGCCCGCGATCCGGCTGTGGGCGTTCGGGGTGGGGTTCTACAACCTGTTCCTGGCGTGCGGCCTGGTCGCCGGGCTCATCGCCGTGCACTCGGGGCACGAGCTCGTCGGGCGCACGCTGGTGGTCTACGTGTCGTGGTTCATGGTGCTGGGCAGCGTCGTGCTGGCCGTCGCGGATCAGCTGGAGATGAGCAGGCCGCGCAACCAGACGTGGGGAGGCGTTGCGGCGGAAGGAATCCCGCCACTGGTCGTGCTGCTCTTCCTCTAAGGGCCGGTGACCAGGCCTTCGCGCACCGCCCACAACGCCGCCTGCGTCCGGGAAGCCAGGCCCAGCTTGTTCAGCACGTTCGACACGTGCGTCCGAGCGGTCCGCTCCGAGATCACCAGCGCGTCGGCGATGTCCCGGTTCGACTTCCCGTGCGCCACCAGCACCAGGATCTCCCGCTCGCGAGGGGTGAGCGCGGTAGCGGTCCGCTGCGGCGCGACCAGAGAACGGGTGAGGGTGCGCGCGACGGCCGGGTCGAGGTGCACCTGGCCGCGCATGGCCGCCCGCACCGCGGCACCGACCTGGTCGGCCTCCGCGTCCTTCAGGAGGTAGCCCGCGGCGCCGGCCTCCAGCGCGACGTGGACGCGTTCGGCCTCGGAGAACGACGTCAGCGCGACCACCTCGACCTGCGGGTAGAGCTGCTTGATCGCCTTGGTGGCGCCGATGCCGTCCAGGCGGGGCATCAGGAGGTCCATCAGCACGACGTCGGGCAGGTCGCCGGAGGCGGCGCGGGCGGCGAGCTCGTCGAGGGCCGCCTGGCCGTCGCCCGCTTCGCCGACGACCTCGATGTCGTCCAGCATCTCGAAGAACGCCCGCATGCCGCGCCGCACGACCGCGTGGTCGTCGACGAGGAACACCCGGATCGTGCTCATCGCTGCTCTCCTGCCGTTCCTGAGGGCACCCCTGACGGCGACCCTGAAGGCAACACGGCCCGGATCGTGGTGGATCCGCGCGGGGTGCTGTCGATGACGAGGTCGCCGCCGATCCGCTTCATCCGCTCCCGCATGCTCACCAGGCCCATGCCGTTGGAGGAGACCGTAGCGGGGTCGAATCCAGTTCCGTCGTCCGCCACTTCGATGATCACTCCGTCGTCCTCGAACAAGGTGATGTCGATGCGGCTCGGCTGCGCGTGCTTGATCGCGTTGTGCACGGCTTCCTGCACGACGCGGAACATCTCCTCCTCCGCGCGGTCGGGAAGCGGGAGCCGGTAGCCGGGTGCTTCGACGGCGATGACGACTCCTTCGCGGGAGGCGATGGCGGCGGACTGCTTGCGGATCGCCTCGGCCAGGCCGTCCTCGCGCAACGCGTCGGGGCGGAGCTGGAAGAGGGAGGCGCGCATCTCGGCCAGGGCGTCCTGGGTGAGGCTGCGGAGTTCGGTGATGCCGCGCGCCACCGGGCCGCTGGGGTCGCCGCCCTGCTTCTGCAGTGCGAGTTCCACGGCTCGGGTGTGCAGCGTCATCGAGAACAACGCCTGGGACACGGAGTCGTGCAGCTCGCGGGCGAGGCGGTGGCGTTCTTCGAGTGCGGCGACCTGGGAGGCCTCGTCGAGCATCTCCATGACCTCTTCGACGCCGAGCTGTTCCTCGCCGGCGACCGAGGTGAGCATCATCCGGGCGGACGCGGCACCGACGGCACCGGCGAGCACTGTCTCCACGTGATGGACGAGGTCGGCGTCAGCGTCCTTTTTGGACTCCAGATCGACGCCTCCGAGTGCCTTCTCGGCTGCTCGCCGGCCCATCGAGCGGACCAGTACCTCGTGCAGCGCCTGCACCGACACGCGGTTGCGCCACAGGCGGGGTCTTGTCGGGTCGTCGAGGGCGTCGACGAAGAGCACGGCCTGAGCCTGTTCACGTGCCTGCGGGCGGCCGAGGAGCGACACCGTGACGTAGCAGCCGACGTTGACGAGCATGCTCCAGAACATGCCGTGGCTGATGTTGTCCATGCCGATGATGCCGAGGAGGTGTTCCGGGCGCAGTGCCTCGATGCCGAACGGGCCGTGATCGAGGAAGCCGCGCGGGACCCAGCCGGCGGCGGCGAAGTTGGGC
>JAVXWK010000376.1:0-2865 GCA_032230575.1 Pseudonocardiales bacterium
TCAAGGTGGCCCTCGGCGACCTCGTCGCGGAGTTCGTGGACGTGTTCGGCTCACGCACCAGGGAGCTGCTCGACGACAAGGGCGAGCTCGACCGCATCCTCGCCGCAGGTGCGGCGACGGCTCGCGAGGTCGCTGCCCAGACCTTGGCCACGGTGTACGACCGCTCTGGCTTCGTGCCGGCAAGACCCACGAATCACGGATGACGCGCCTGACCTTGGGGGTGGCGATCGCCGTCCCGGAACCGCACGGATCAATCCTGCGCGAGATGCGCGCAGCCTTCGGCGACCCGCTCGCCCAGACCGTTCCAAGCCACGTGACGTTGCTCCCTCCGTTGGACGTCGCCGTCGACGAGATGGACGAGATCTGCGCCCAGCTCGACAAGGCGGCCGGGGCCGTCCCCGGCTTCCGCATGCGGCTGCGTGGCACCGGCACGTTCCGACCGGTCTCGCCGGTCGTCTTCGTCGCGGTTCACGGCGGTTTCATGGCGACCGAGGTCCTGGCCGGACGCTTGCGCCACGCCCTCGGCGCACCGGCGGCGGAGTTCCCGTTCCACCCGCATGTCACCGTCGCTCACCATCTCGACGACACCGCGCTCGACCACGCCGACGTGGTGCTGCGGAACTTCGAGTGCTCCTTCGACGTCGAGGAGTTCGCGCTCTACGTCCACGACCACGACGCAGGCTGGGAGCCGCAGCGGACGTTCGCCCTCGCCGCCCGACCGGCCTGATCAGGCGCGGGCGCGCACCGGCGGGAATGCCGCGAGCAGCTCGTCACGGAATGCGAGCGCGGCCAGCTGCAGGGCGTCCGTGCGGTGGGCGAGCGCGATCTCCCGTCGCAACGACGGCTTCTCCAGCCGGGTGTGTCGGAGCTTCGGCCGGTTGCCCATCACCATCTCGGGCACGACCGCATGGCCCAGACCGGCCTCGACGAAGCGCAGGACAGCACTCATCTCGCCACCCTCGACCGCCAGTCGCGGTTCGAAGCCGGCGGCCCGGCACGCCCCGAGCGTCACCTCCCGCAGGTCGTAGCCTTCGCGGAACATGACGAGGGGCAGGTCGCGGAGCGCCGAGACGCCGATCACCTCGGGCAGGTCGGCGTCGGCCGGGCTGGCCAGCACGAGCCGCTCCCGCAGGATCGACGTCGTCTCGATGGCGCCGGTCTCGATGGTGCTGTCCGGGCGCAGGGGAACGATCAGCAGGGCGAGGTCGAGGCGGCCCTGGCCGAGCTCGCGAGTGAGTACTCGTGACCCGGCCTCTTGCACCTCGAGCTGGATGTCCGGATGGAGATCGTGGAACCGGGTCAGGACGTCGGGCAGCAGCCCGTCGCACAGGGATGGCGTGGCGCCGAGGCGGACGCGTCCGCGGCGCAGCCCGGCGACCTCGTCCACCGACTGCTGGGCGCTCTCGACGTCGATGAGGATCCGCTGGGCGTGGGGGAGCAGGGCCTCCCCGGCGCTGGTCAGCTCGATCTGCCCGCGGTTCCGCACGAACAGCGGCGAGCCGAGTGAGTTCTCGAGCACGCGGATCTGCTTGGACAGGGTCGGCTGGGACACGCCGACCAGCTCGGCCGCGCGGGTGAAGTGGCGCGTGCGGGCGACCGCTGCGAAGTACGCGAGCTGCTGGACCTGCATGGAGTTCACGATAGCCGTTGGCTATGAATGGTGGCCTC
This sequence comes from Pseudonocardiales bacterium, assembly GCA_032230575.1. GTDB lineage: Bacteria > Actinomycetota > Actinomycetes > Mycobacteriales > Pseudonocardiaceae > Lentzea. Next base: position 1,669 of record JAVXWK010000376.1, read on the forward strand.
ACTATGACTTTGCGTGCTCGCGTCGGCCGGGCATACGGTGACGGAACCATCACTCCCGTTGGCTGCAGCCACTGAGCGAATCGACGAGGCATGACGACCACCTCTCCCCACCCCGGCGCCGGTCGCGCCGCGATCGCCGCCCGCACCCTCCGTACCGATCGTTGGTGGTTCCCGCCGGCGATCCAAGCCGCCGGTCTCACCGCCTGGGTGGTCTACGCCGTGTCCCGCACCTTCATGCAGGCCGACTACTGGGTCGAGCAGTACCACTACCTCACGCCGTTCTACTCGCCCTGCGTGTCGACCGGCTGCGTCCCGGACGCCTCGCACTTCGGCGCCTTCCTGCCGGACTGGTGGTTCCTGCCGTATGCGGCGTTGAGCCTGCCGTTCCTGCTGCTCTTCCGGCTGACCTGCTACTACTTCCGGAAGGCGTACTACCGGGCGTTCTGGCTGTCGCCCCCGGCGTGTGCCGTGACGGAGCCGCACCAGAAATACACCGGAGAGACGAGGTTCCCGCTGCTCGGGCAGAACCTGCACCGGTACTTCTTCTACGCGGCGTTCATCATCTCGCTGATCAACACCTACGACGCGATCCTGGCCTTCCGCACCGCCGATGGTGAGTTCGGGCTCGGGCTCGGCAACATCATCCTGGTGACGAATGTCGTGCTCCTCTGGCTCTACACGGCGTCGTGCCACTCGTGCCGCAGCATCATCGGGGGCAAGCTCAACCACTTCTCCCAGCACCCCGTCCGCTACAAGCTCTGGGGCTGGGTCTCCACGCTGAACGGCCGGCACATGCTGCTCGCCTGGGTCACGCTCGCCAGCCTCGCGATCACCGACTTCTACATCTGGGGCCTGGCCGCCGACTGGTACTCCGACCCCAGACTTGTCAATTGAGCATCGTCAACTGAGTGGACTGAATTCATGAGCGAGATCGAGACGCACTCCTACGACGTCATCGTCATCGGCGCCGGCGGTGCCGGCCTCCGCGCGGCCATCGAGGCCCGCCTGGCAGGCAAGCGCACGGCCATCATCTCCAAGTCCCTGTTCGGCAAGGCGCACACCGTCATGGCCGAGGGCGGGTGCGCGGCCGCGATGGGCAACGTCAACCCGAACGACAACTGGATGGTGCACTTCCGCGACACGATGCGGGGCGGCAAGTTCCTCAACAACTGGCGGATGGCCGAGCTGCACGCCCAG
>JAVXWK010000422.1:0-3243 GCA_032230575.1 Pseudonocardiales bacterium
CGGGGCCGGGCCCAGCCTCGGGCGCCGGCGTCGTGGGGGTCGTCCGAGTGCGCTCGTCGGGCGGGCGGGACACGGATGCGGCGAGCGCGGCCATCCCCAAGACGACCGCGAACAGCAGCAGTGCGCGCCTGATGTGCACCGTCGTGATCCTAGATTGCTGGACATTTGGCCTAGCCAGCGCGACTGCGGGTGTAAAGGTTCAGGGCGTTTGGGTCGATCTACGGAAAAGGCCAGAGCCACGGTGTAAAGGCAAACCCGTCGTGAGACGGAGACGCAAAGCTCCGGGACTCCTAATCGAGTCGGCCGAGCTGCCACCAAAGGTTCACCCATAGGCGGCTTCCGCGGCAACTGGCACCCAGATCAAACCCAGAGTCACCTCAAAAGGAGGAGACACATGCTGCGGAAGTTTCGTGAGCGCATCCACAACGGGCAGGAGGGTTTCACCCTCATCGAGCTGCTCGTTGTCATTCTGATCATCGGCATCCTGGCGGCCATTGCTCTGCCGGCCTTCCTTGGTCAGCGCCAGAAGGGTCAGGACTCGGCGGCCAAGTCGGACGCTCGTAACCTGTCCTCGCACATGGAGTCGTGCTTCACCCAGCTCGAGACCTACGCCGCCTGCGACACGTCGCAGGACGTTACGGCGAGCGGCATCAAGAGCGGCACCGGCACGCCCAACATCATCACCCCGAACGCGGCCGTGGGCTACACGATCGTGTCGACCTCCAAGTCGGGTCACACGTTCACGCTCACCAAGGACGCAACCGGCGTGACGCGTACCTGCTCGCCCGCCTCACAGGGCGGCTGCGGGAACGCGGACGGCGCCAGCAACTGGTAGTCGCAACACCACTGTGTAACGACGCTAAGGGCGGGCCTTCGGGTCCGCCCTTCGTCGTTCCGGGGGCAGAGCAGCGGTAGCGGATCCGCAATCGCACCAATGGCCAACCGCCACTTTGGGTCTCTAGGTCACCCCGCTAACGGCCGAGTACTCTCGTGTGAGTACTCGTCCGCCTGCGCGCAACCAGCGCGGCTTTACCCTCGTCGAGGTGATGGTCGCGATCTTCGTTCTGCTCGTGGGCGTGCTGGGCGTCGTCTCGATGGTCGACGGCGCGAACGCGGTCACGTCGAAGACGAGGGCGCGAGAGGGCGGTACGAACATCGCCCGCTCCATCATCGAGATCTCGCGCTCGGTCCGCTACCGCGACCTCACGGCGACGGCGCTGCTCGACGAGCTCGACAGCCGCCCCGGCCTCCAGAACGTCGGTTCGGGTGGCGGTTACTCGATCCGCAACCGCGGACTCAACTACGCGGCGACGATCACGGTCTGCTCGCTCGACGACCCGCAGGACGGGCTCGGAAACCACAACGGCCCGGTGGCCTACTGCGGTGACTCGGACGTCCTGGCCGTCGGCGGCGCCGCGGCCGACCGCAACCCCGATGACTACAAGCGCGTGCGCGTGACGCTGCGCTGGACCACGCGGGCAACCGGACAGAGCATCACGCAGACGTCCTCGATCATCAACCCCGTCGGCGGCCTTGGCCCGTCGGTCACCGGTCTCGTGATGGAGACGCCCACGAGCCTTACGGACAACCCGCTGCTCATCGAGGCAAGCGTGAACTCGGCCCACTTCAAGGCGACGACCTCGAGCGCCGCCGCACAGGTGACGTGGTCGGTGAGCGGCAAGGCGCTGGGGCAGGCCAGCGGCGGCCCCAGGACCTGGACCTTCGACTGGAACATCACGAACCCGGCCACGCTGGCCCCGATCTACTACGACTGCACCTACGTCATCCAGGCCGACGCCTTCGACACCCAGGGTCGCTCGGGCGCGCCGTTCGCTAAGACCGTGCGGCTCAACCGGATGTTGCCGCTGAAGCCCAGCGGCTTCTCGGGTGGACGCAACGGCAACGGAAATTTCGTGGACCTCGCCTGGGTGTCGAACCCCGAGTGCGACGTGGTCGGCTACCGCATCTACAGCGGCACCAGCGCCACGACGATGACCACGCCCGTGACCTGCATCGGGGCCACGTCGGCCACGCTCGACGCGGAGGCCGACGAATGCATCTACGAGGCCCCCGCCGGAGACGTCTGGTACAGGCTCGTGGCGCTCGACACCCCATCTGCCGGCGGCGCTCCGCGCGAGGGGGCCGACAGCGACACGCTTCACATCCCGCCCGTTGCTGCGAACACCGTGCCGACGGTGCCGACGAACCTGAGCTCCTGTGTCGGTGGCACGTCCGGATGCCTGGTTGCGAACGGCCTGGCTGCCGACGACGGCGTGCTGGTGGTCCGCTGGGACGCGTCGACCGACAGCGACGGCACCATCCAGCTCTACCGGATCTACCGTGACGGAATCGCGTACGCGCAGCGCCACGGCGCCTTCTACCCGAAGTCGGGCGAGCTGCTGGCGTGGATCGAGCCGGATCCGGATGGCCAGCCGCACGAATACCGCATCAGCGCGGTCGACGACGACTTCGGCGAGTCGGCGCTGAGCGCGCCGCTGACGGCTTCCCCATGACCGCACGCAGCCGGCAGCTCAGCTCGGAAGAGGGATTCACGCTGGTCGAGGTCCTGATCGCCTCGGTCCTGATGATCATCGTCCTCGGCGCCACGCTGACGGCACTCACGAGCTTCCAGCGCAACGCAGCCACCAACCAGCGCCAGAACGACGGGCAGAACGAGGCTCGGCGCACCCTGGACCTGCTGGCGCGCGATCTCCGAAACCTCGCAAGCCCCGTGGCGGAGCGTCCCGAGGCGGTCGACCGCAACCTTCCCCTTGACCTGATCTTCCAGTCCGAGGGCAAGTCCGTCGTGGCCGGCAGCCTCAACAGCCGCAACACGGAGCGGGTTCGCTTCTGCCTGGCGTCGGACGGGCGCCTGTGGCGCAACCTTCAAACGTGGACCACCGCCGCGATCCCGAATGCGCCCTCTACGACGGACTGTCCCGGCAGCGGCTGGACGAGGACCGCCGTGGTGGCGGAGCACGTGGTGAACGGCACGCGGCCGATGTTCACCTACAACTCCACGGTGCTCCAGGACATCACGGAGGTCAGCGCCACGCTGTACGTCGACGTGAACCCCGGGAAGCCACCCGTGGAGCAGACGCTCAACAGCACGGTGTACCTGCGAAACCAGAACCGCAAGCCGACGGCCCTGTTCTCGGTCGAGGCCGTGAACGGATCTGTCCTCCTGAACGCCTCGGAGTCGACCGATCCCGAGGAGAAGGCGCTGATCTACTCGTGGAAGAT
>JAVXWK010000482.1:0-3940 GCA_032230575.1 Pseudonocardiales bacterium
CGATGGCGTTGCTCGTGCTGCCCGAGGACAAGAAGCAGGTGTGGGCGGCGAACTGGGAGCGGCACCCGGCGATCCGGCACGCCCTGCGCGGCTGCACCGCGATCTGGGGTGCGATCTTCCTGGCCGACACGGCGATCCGGGTCGGCATGGCGCTGACGTTGCCGATCGACCTGGTGCCGGTGCTGGACGACGTTCTGCTGGTGGTGCTACTTCTGGTTCTGGTTGTGGTGCAACGGGTCTACTCGCGGACCGTCATGCGCCGGGCCGGGCTGCGCATCAACGGCGTGCACGTCAGCCAGGCATGATCGCCCTCGTCACCGGCGGCTCGCACCGGCCAGGTGTGGTCGGTGCGAGCCGGTCGAACTCGTGCCCTGATCAGAGAGTGCTGTACAGCGGGTGCTTCGCGGCCAGCACCTCGACGCGGGCGCGCAGCTCGTCGACGGCCGCGCCCGGCTTGAGCGCCTCGGCGATCACGTCGGCGACCTCGATGAAGTCCACCTCGCCGAACCCGCGGGTCGCCAGCGCGGGCGTGCCGATGCGCAGACCCGACGTGACCATCGGCGGCCGCGGGTCGTTCGGAACGGCGTTGCGGTTGACCGTGATGCCGATCTGGTGCAGCACGTCCTCGGCCTGCTTGCCGTCGAGCTCCGAGTTCACCAGGTCGACGAGCACCAGGTGAACGTCCGTGCCACCGGTCAGGACCTTCACGCCCGCGGCCGCGACGTCCGGCTGCGACAGACGCTCGGCCAGGATCTTCGAGCCTTCCAGCGTGCGGCGCTGACGGTCCGCGAACTCCGGCGAAGCGGCGTGCTTGAACGCCACTGCCTTGGCCGCGATCACGTGCTCCAGCGGACCCCCCTGCTGGCCGGGGAAGACCGCCGAGTTGATCTTCTTGGCGATGTCCGCCTCGTTCGAGAGGATCACACCACCGCGAGGCCCGCCAAGGGTCTTGTGGGTCGTGGTCGTGGTGACGTGCGCGTGCGGCACGGGCGACGGGTGCAGGCCCGCGGCGACGAGGCCGGCGAAGTGCGCCATGTCGACCATCAGGTAGGCCTCGACCGAGTCCGCGATGCGGCGGAACTCCGCGAAGTCGAGCTGGCGCGGGTACGCGGACCAGCCGGCGACGATCAGCTTCGGGCGGTGCTCCTGAGCCAGGCGCTCGACCTCGGCCATGTCGACGCGGCCATCGGAGTCTGCGACGTGGTACGGCACGACGTTGTAGAGCTTGCCGGAGAAGTTGATGCGCATGCCGTGCGTCAAGTGGCCGCCGTGCGCGAGGTCCAGGCCGAGGATCGTGTCGCCGGGCTGCAGCAGCGCGAACATCGCGGCGGCGTTGGCCTGGGCGCCCGAGTGCGGCTGGACGTTGGCGAATCCGGCACCGAAGAGCGACTTGATGCGCTCGATGGCGAGGCGCTCGACGACGTCGACGTGCTCGCAGCCGCCGTAGTAGCGGCGGCCGGGGTAGCCCTCGGCGTACTTGTTCGTCAGCACCGAACCCTGCGCCTGCAGCACCGAGACGGGCGTGAAGTTCTCCGAGGCGATCATCTCGAGGGTGCCCTGCTGGCGCGCCAGCTCGGCGGCAACGGCCTGCGCGACCTCGGGGTCGTACTCCGCGAGGGAGGCGTTGAACTGGTCGGACATCTGGAAGAACTCCCTACTTGGCGCGCTTGTAGAACGGAAGTGCGACGACCTCGACCGGCTGCTTCTTGCCGCGGACGTCCACCAGCAGTTGGGTGCCGGGCTCGGCACTCCCCCGAGTCACGTAAGCCATCGCGACCGAGTAGCCCAGCGTCGGCGACAGGGCGCCGGACGTGACCTCACCGACGACCTCCTCGCCGTTCAGCACCGCGTAGCCGTGCCGCGGGGCGCGGCGCTCGGGGGTCTTCAGTCCGACCAGGACCGAGTCCACACCGGACTCCGACACCTTCGTCAGCGCGTCGCGGCCCACGAAGTCGCCCGGCTTGTCGAGCTTCACGACCCGGCCGAGGTTCGCGTGGTACGGCGTGAGCGAGGTCGTGAGCTCGTTGCCGTACAAGGGCATTCCGGCTTCGAGACGCAACGTGTCGCGGCAGCCGAGACCGCACGGCTTGAGCTCGTGCGCCTCGCCTGCGGAAAGCAGCGCGGCCCACACGGCAGGGGCGTCGGCGGGCGCGAGGAACAGCTCGAAGCCCTCCTCGCCCGTGTACCCGGTGCGCGCCAGCAGCGCGTCGACACCGGCCACCGTGGACGGGTAGGACGCGTAGTACTTCACGGTCGACAGGTCGGTGTCGGTGAGTCCGGAGAGGATCTCGACCGACTTCGGGCCCTGGATCGCGATCAACGCGTACTCGGTCGACTTGTCCGTGACGACCGTGTCGAACCCGGCAGCGCGCTCGACCAGAGCGTCAGCCACCACAGCCGCGTTCGAGGCGTTGGCGACGACCATGAACTCCTCGTCGGCCAACCTGTACACGATCAGGTCATCGATCACGCCGCCGTCGGCCTGGGTGATCATCGTGTAGCGCGCCTTGCCGACGGCCAGCGCGGAGATGTGCCCGACCAGCGCGTGGTCGAGCGCCTCGCCCGCCTGCGGTCCGGTCAGCACGATCTCACCCATGTGCGTGAGGTCGAAGAGGCCCGCGGTGGTGCGCACCGCGTGGTGCTCAGCCAGCTCGGACGAGTAGCGCAGCGGCATCCGCCAGCCCGCGAAGTCGGTGAACATCGCGCCGAGCTGCTCGTGCTCGGCGTTCAGAGGCGTGAGGCGGGACATCAGAACGCTCCTCCAGGGTGCGCCGAAGAGCCGGAGGGGGCCGGCTGAGGCAACAGAAGAATGACACGGTCCATCGGAGACTCCTCACTAGAGCGAGCCTCCCCCTCTGTCATGAGCCTGAGAGCTTCGCCGCGCAGGACGCGACTTGCACCGTGGGCGAGGCGAAACCGCCTGCTTTTCAGAGTTGCCTTCGTCGTGCGGTACCTGTACCTGAGAGATTCCGGGGAGGAGTTGCTCCTTCGGCGCTCACACTCAAGTGAGCTCTCCCGCGCGACATCGACGGCCGTGTTCAGTTGGTAGCCCCAGACGCTAGCAGGCCAAACGTCACAGCGGCACGCCCTGCGCAGTCTTCTCGACCACCTTGCGCTCAGCCCAGAACGACAGGAACGGAACGGTCCCGGCGAGCAGCACGAGGGCGGTGCCCTTGATCGACCAGCGCAGCTTCAGCGCCAGGTCGACCGAAATCACCAGGTAGATGGCGTAGAGAAAGCCGTGGATCGGACCGATGATCTTCATCGCCTGGCCCATGTCCGCGGCGTACTTGAGCACCATCGCCACGCACAACAGCAGCAGGAAGACACCGACCACGTAAGCCATGACCCGGAACCGGGTCAACGCACCCTTCATCTGCCCGCCTTCGCTCAACGACCGTCCCGCGCGTTGAGGTCCGCGAGCATGCGGTTGTAGGCCGCGAGCTCCGCGTCTTCAGGATCGTCGAAGTGCTCGACAGGCGCGGGTTTGACGGCGTCAACGGTAGTCACCGGGTTCGCGGCAGGTGCAACCGGCTCCGGTGCGGAGAGAGGCTCGTCACGACGCTGGCGCGCCAAACGGCTGAAACGCCACACCATGAAGGCCGGGAAGAGGCCGAAGAACGGCCACTGGAGCACATAACCGAGGTTCTGGAACGTGCCGCTGGCGGACTCGAAGCGCTGCCACTGCCAGTACGCGAGCCCGCAACAGGCGATCAGGGCCACCAGACAGGCAAACCCGATCAACACTCGCTGAGGAGTTAGGAGGCCGCGCACGACCTCCACACTACTTGGGTAGGGCTCCCGCCTCCGAGAGCCTGCCCCTCGAATCACTTGGGCAAGGCCTCCGCATCAGGAGGCCGACCCTCTGGGGGTCCGGGGGCACGCCACCGGCTGGGGTTTGTGGGCGAGGCCCCCAAAAAGCACCGAAAAAAGAACAACC
>JAVXWK010000494.1:0-6124 GCA_032230575.1 Pseudonocardiales bacterium
GTCGACGGCACCGCAAGGGTGGCCAACCGCGCGGCCTACGAGCTGGTCCTGACCCCGAAGCCGAGCGAGAAGACCCTGATCCGCGAGGTCAGGATCGCGGTCGACTCCGAGCTGAAGATGCCGCTGCGAGTGGCAGTCCTGACCAACGGCGCCTCCGAACCGGCCGGCACCGTGGGCTTCAAGGACATCAACGTCGGCCCGCAGGACCCGAAGCTGTTCGAGTTCACCCCGCCGTCCAACGCCAAGGTCACCACGCCCGAGGCGAAGGAAGCGGAGCAGCAGCACAAGCCGGAGATCGGCATCGAGCAGGCTCTGCAGGGCAAGGACCCGCAGATCTTCGGCACGGGCTGGGACACGGTGATCGGTGCCAGGATCCCCGCCGAGGCCATGGGTCAGGTCCCGGCAGAGGCTCAGGGTCTCGTCGACCGCTTCACCAAGAAGGTCAGCGGCAACTGGGGCAGCGGCAAGCTGTTCAACACCAAGGTCGCCACGATCCTGATCGCGGACGACGGCCGCGTGGTCGCGGGTGCCGTTCCTGAGCAGGTTCTGTTCGACACGATCGGACAGGTGAAGTGACCACCTCGACCAGCGCGCCGGTGACGGCACCAAAGCTTCACGCCGTCGCCGCGCGGACCAGGGGTCTGCGCAAGGAGTACGGGAGCACGATCGCTGTCGACCGCGTCGACCTGGAGCTGCCGGAGGGGGCCGTGCTCGGCATGCTCGGCCCCAACGGGTCGGGCAAGACCACGACCATCCGGATGCTGCTCGGGTTGGTGCGGCCCACACAGGGGGAGATCGAGCTGCTCGGGAAACCCCTGCCGGACGGGGCCGAGCAGGCGCTGCCGCACGTGGGCGCGCTGGTCGAGGGCCCGGGGTTCCACCCGTTCCTGAGTGGACGGGAGAACCTCATCCGCTGTGCCGCGTTCGAGCCGCTCCTCGACAAGCGCGACATCAAGCAAGCCGTCGAGGACGCGCTCGAACGCGTCGGGCTCGCCCAGGCGGCCCACCGCAGGTACCGGGGATATTCGCTCGGCATGAAGCAACGCCTCGGCCTGGCCGCGGCGTTGCTCGTGCCGCGCAAGCTGGTCGTGCTCGACGAGCCGACCAACGGCCTCGACCCGGCGGGCACGCGGGAGATCCGCAAGATCATCGGTGAGCTGCACGCGGCCGGCAGCACGGTGCTGGTCTCCAGCCACCTGCTGAGCGAGGTCGAGGCGACCTGCACGCACGTCGCCGTGCTGCACCGCGGAACCGTTGTGGCACAAGGTGAACTGACCGAGCTGCTGCAGGCGGGCGGTTCGGCGCTCCAGGTCATCACCCCGGACGTCGAGACGGCACTCAGCGCGTTGCGCAGCGCCAAGATCTCCGCACGGCCGCTCGGCGAGGGCCTGCGGGTCGAGCTCGCCGGGACGTCCGCGCCCCAGGTGATCGAGACGCTGGTGAAGGCCGGCGTCGGGGTCTACGAGGCGACGCGGTGGAAGACCGGTCTGGAGGAGCTGTTCGCGCGGCTCACCGAGGCCGAGGAGGCCGAGCGCGGAATGTCCGCTGTGGACACGCTGGACGGGGGACCGCGATGATCACGCGTCAGTTCGGTTCCGAGGTGCGGTGGATGCTGCGCAGGCCGCGGACCCTCATCGGGCTGTTCGGGCTCGTCCTCGTGCCGATCATCGTCAGCTTCGGCATCTGGACCGCGGGCGACGGCGAGAGCGGCGGGCCCGGTCTCGCCGGGATCCTCAAGGGCAACGGCCTGGTCGTGCCGATCTTCACGCTGTTCCTGTCGATCAACCTGCTGCTGCCCCTGGTGGCATCCATCTGGGCAGCGGACGGGCTCGCGGGCGAGGCGCAGCACGGCACGTTGCGCGGGCTGCTGGTCGCACCGGTCTCCCGTGTGCGGCTGCTGTTCGTGAAGCTGTTCGGGCTCGCCGCGATGTCGCTGTTCGCCGTCACGCTGATGGCGGTCGTGGGCATCATCGCGGGCACGGCGTTCCTCGGCACCGACGGCATGATGACGCTCTCCGGGACGACTCTGAGCACCGGAGAAGGCCTGATCCGCATCGCCTTGTTCATCGTGCTGATCACGTTCCAGATGGTGTCGATCGGCGCGGTCGCCCTCGCCGTCAGCTCGACCACCGAGCACCCGCTGGTGGTGCAGGCGGCGACGATGACGACGATCATCGTGTTCCAGGTGCTGGGGCAGTTCTCGTCGCTGGACTGGCTGCACCCGTTCCTGATCACGACCGGTTTTCCCGGCCTGATCGACGTGATGCGAGACCCGATCCCGGTCGACCAGATCTGGGACAGCACGCTGCTGGCGGGCTGCTACCTACTGATCGGCACGGGCCTCGCGGCGATGCGCCTGATCACCAAGGACAGCTAGTTCACGATGAAGGGAACCTTCATCCACGTCAGGTGGATGAAGGTTCCCTTCATCGCGTCAGCGGAAGCCGCCCTCGCTGTTGATCACCTGTCCGGTGATCCACTCGGCGTCGTCGGTGCAGAGCCAGGAGACCAGCCGGGCGGCGTCGTCCGGCTCACCCCAGCGGCCGAGCGGCATCCGCTCCCGCACCCACTCGCGCGTCTCCTCGTTCGCGTAGCCGGTGTCGGTCGGGCCGGGGTTCACGGCGTTGATCGTGATGCCCTGCCTGATCAGGTGGTGGGACAGCGTCGACATGATCCCGATCAACGCACCCTTCGACGCGGCGTACGCGACCTCGCTCGGCATCGGCCCGAGGTTCTGCCCGGACGTCATGAACACGACCCGGCCGCCCTTCGCGCCGTCGTGCTGACGGGCAAACGCTTGCATCAGCAGGATCGAGGACCGCGTGTTCACCGCGTAGTGCCTGTCCAGCATGGCCGCGTCCAGCTCACCCAGCGGACCGTCCGACCCGCTGAGCGCGTGGTTGCACACCAGGACGTCGACGCGCCCGTACGCCTCGACCGCCGCCGCGACCAGCTGATCCGGGGCATCCGGTCGTGTCAGGTCGAGGCCCAGATGTTCGACGCGGCCGTCGATGCCGGCGATCACCTCGTCGATCGAGTCGGCGCCCCACTCCTGCGCGGCGTCGTGCGGTACGTGGTGCTGCACGAACAGGTCCGCGCCCATCGATGCCAACCTGGAAGCGATCGCGAACCCGATGCCCTGCCGCCTGCTCACACCCGTGACCAGCGCGACGCGTCCCCCCAGAGGTCCCATGAGGACCATTCCTAGCCGATGCGCGCGACTCCGTCGAGATCAATCGCGAGCCGCACCCGGTCGCCGATCTCGCTCATCGGCCCGACCGCCTCGTACTCCTCGCCGTCGATCTCCACGAGCAGCCGCACGTGATCCCGCCGGTGCACGCGCTCCAGCACAGTGCCCTCCAGCGAACCCGTCGGATCAACCCGCAACGCCGTGGCCCGCAGCCCGACCCGCTCAGCCGCAAGACCCACGAACGAGCCCGGGACGAACTTGTTGCACCCCAGGAACTTCGCGGTCTCCACGTCGACCGGCGACGACCACACCTCGGCGGGCGGTCCGACCTGCACGATCCGGCCCCGCGACATGATCGCCACCCGGTCGGCCAGCGTGAACGCCTCGTCGTGGTCGTGCGTCACGACCAGCGCGGTCGTGGCGGCCTCTCGCAGCAGCCTCGCCAAATCGACCGCCAGTTGCTCCCGCAACGCCCTGTCCAGCGCCGACAACGGCTCGTCCAGCAGCAGCAACCGCGGCGACGGCGCCAATGCTCGCGCCAGCGCCACCCGTTGCTGCTCTCCGCCGGACAGCTGCGTCACGCGCCGATCCGCATACCCCTCCAGGCCGACGAGCTCCAGCAGCGACAGCACCCGCTTGTCGCGCTCTTCCCGGTCGACGCGGTGCATCCGCAGCCCGAAAGCCACGTTCCCGGCGACCGACCGGTGCGGGAACAGCTGCCCGTCCTGGAAGACCAGCCCGAACTCGCGCCGGTGCACGGGCACGCCGGCCAGATCAGCCGAATCCCACCGCACAAAGCCGGAAGAAGGCTTCTCCAGGCCCGCGATCGTGCGCAGCAGCGTCGACTTCCCGCACCCGGACGGCCCGAGCAGAGCCACGACCTCGCCGTCACCGACGGACAACGACACATCCGACACCGCCGCCGTCTGTCCATAACGGACGGTGATCGACTCAAGTTCCAACGCCATCAGAACTCCCCGCTGCTCGGCACGCGCAACCGTTCGATCAGCAGCACGCACCCGACCGTGACGACCATCAGCAGCGCGCACGACGCATAGGCCATCTGGCTGTTCAACTCCCCCGGCCGCGACATCAGCCGCGCGATCACCACCGGCAACGTCGGCGCGTCCGGCCGCGCCAGGAAGCTCGTCGCCCCGAACTCCCCCAGCGCCACCACGTACCCGAAGCCCGCGGCGGCCGCCAGCGACCGCCCGGCCAGCGGCAGGTCCACCTCACGCCACACCCGCGGCGGCGAGGCACCGAGCGTCGCCGCCGCCTGCCGCAGCCGTTCGTCGACGGCCCGCAGCACCGGCAACACCATCCGCACGATCAACGGCGTCACCACCAACGCCTGCGCCAGCGGCACCAGCAACGGCGAAGTCCGGAAATCGCCCGGCAACGCATCCATCGTCACCAGGTACCCGAAGCCGACCGTCACCGCGGACACGCCCAACGGCAGCATCAACGCGGTGTCGAGCACCTCGGCGATCCGTCCCCCGGAACGCCGCAGCCCGACCAGCACGACAGCCGAGAACACCCCGACCACCAACGCCACCAGCGTCGCGTCGAACGCCGTGCGCACCGAGTTCATCGCCGCGTCCAGCCCGGTCACCGCCAGCGTTCCACGATCGCCGCGCGTTGCCAGGGCCGCGTACCCGGCGAAGCTCCAACCGTCCCGTGTGGACAGTGAGCGAGTGATCAGCCCGACGACCGGCGTCAGCAACGCCACCACCACAGTGAGAGCGGCGAACACCACGTACCACTCGCCACCGGACGGACGTCGCGCTAGCTCTTCCCTGCCGCGCAACGACAACGCGGTCTCCCGCCGACGCCGAGCCAGCGCACCCAGCACCAGCACGGCCAGCACAGCCGCGAACTGCAGCAGCGACAACGCAGCCGCCCCGGACAGGTCGAACAGCTCGACGGTCCGCAGGTAGATCTCGGTCTCCAGCGTCCGGTACCGAGACCCGCCGAGCACCAGCACGACACCGAAACTGGTGGCACAAAAGAGAAACACGACTGCGGCAGCTGATCCGATCGCAGGTGCCAACGCCGGCAGCACCACCGAGAGGAACGCTCGCGGCCGAGAAGCACCCAGAGCACGGGCAGCGTCCTCGGCCCGGCGATCCGTGTGCGCCCAAAGCCCGCCAACGGTCCGCGCGACCACGGCCACGTTGAAGAACGCGTTCGCGAGCACGATCGACAGCACTCCGCCGTCCGGCCAGAAAGTCCGGAAAGCCAGCCCCACCACCACGGTCGGCAGCACGAACGGCACCATCACGGCCGCGCGCACGATCCCGAGCCCGCGAAGCCGGCACCGGGCCAGCACGAACGCGATCGGCAGCCCGGCGAGCACCGCCACCGCGGTCGACGCGGCGGCCTGACCGAGCGTGAACCCGACGAGCTCCCAGGTCTCGCCGTCGAAGAGCGCGGTGAGCACACCGCCCTCGCGCAGCCCCAGCGACAGGATCGCCAGCACAGGCCACGCGAAGAACAACCCGAGGAAGGCCAGCGGCAGCAACGCCGCCGCCGACCACCCCGTACGGGAACTCAGGACCGAGCTCAGCCCTGCACGAGCTTGCGCCACTGCTCGACCCACGCTTCGCGGTTGTCCTTCACCTTGTCCGCGGGCAGCGACTGCGGGTTCGTCGGCAGCGGAGCGTCCTTGGCCCACGACTCGGGCAGCGCGACGCCCTCACGCGACGGGTAGACGTACATCTGCTCGGCCACCTGCGCCTGGAACTTCTCGCCCAACAGGAAGTCGAGCACCTTCTGCGCGTCCGCGGCGTTCTTGGCCTTCGACAGCACGCCCGCGTACTCGACCTGGCGATAACAGGTGCTCAGCACGGCCTTCGTCGCGCCGGCCTCGGCGGACGGCGAGGACGCGTAGGACACCACGATCGGGCGGTCGGCCTTGAAGTCCTGGTTGTAGGC
>JAVXWK010000505.1:0-5932 GCA_032230575.1 Pseudonocardiales bacterium
CCGCGCAGGTAGCCGCGAAGTCCTTCGCCGAAGGCCTGACCCCCGGCATCAACCTGGGGCTGATCTCGTTCGCCGGCTCGGCCACCGTGCTGGTCGCGCCGACCACCGACCGCGAAGCCGTGAGCCAGAGCATCGGCGACCTGAAACTCGCGCAGTCCACCGCGACGGGTGACGCCATCGTGGCCGCCATGGCCGCCATCGACTCGTTCGGCAAGGTCGTCGGCGGAGCGGACGGCCCACCGCCCGCGCGCATCGTGCTGATGACCGACGGCAAGGAAACAGTGGGCACGCGCAAGGCCTTCGACGCCGCCGAGGACGCCAAGACCGCAGGCATTCCGATCTCCACCATCTCCTTCGGCACCACCGACGGCGTGGTCGAGATCGAGGGCAGGCGCCAGGACGTGCCCGTCGACGACGACTCGATGAAGGAGATCGCGAAGCTCTCCGGTGGCGAGTTCTTCAAGGCGGCCTCTGCCGAGGAGCTGCGCCGGGTGTACGACACGCTCGGCGAGCAGATCGGCTACGAGAAGAAGCAGGCGGACGCGTCGAAGCCGTGGCTGTTGCTCGGCACGATGACAGCGATGTTCGCGGCCGCGGCGGCTTTGCTGCTCGGTCAACGCCTTCCGTAGATCAGCTCCACAACGCCGTTCCCGAACGCCTTGGTGCTCTTGAGCGCCAGGGCGTTCGGCTTCTTGAAGAACGGTGTGCCGGCGCCGATCGCGACCGGGTTGAGGTAGAGGCGGACCTCGTCGATCAGGTCCAGCTCGAAGAACGACCCCACCAGCTGTGCGCCGCCGACCATGCTGTCGCCGGGCCACGCCCTGACCTCGTCCGGGTCGATCTCGCGCTTGACCTCGGTGTTCCACTCGGTCGTGTCGAGCGTGCGCGAGTAGACGACCTTGGGCATCGCCCGCCAGATCTTGCCGAAGTCGTGCATCGGCCGCGGCCACTCGGGGTGCTCGTCGGTGTGCGGCCACGCTTCGAGCATCGTCTCGTGGTTGCGGCGGCCGTCGACGAACCGGCTCATGCGGGCGAGCTCGGCGTTGAAGTGCTCGTGCATCTCGGCGTCGACGTGGTGCCAGCTGATGTCGTGGTCCGGGCCCTCCATGAAGCCGTCCAGCGAGATCGACGTCATCGTGATGATCATCCGTGGAGCCTCCGGTATTCCGTTGCCGCGCCTGGATGCAGTGGCACTTTGCCCGTGTCGATGAGGCTGCGCACGTCGAGGTACTGCGTGCCCAGAGCCTGTTCCGGCACGAGGTCCGCCGCTTTGGCGATGAGGAGCCGCACGACGGCGCTCGCGTACTCGTCGCTCAGATCCGGGCGGCACACCAGCAGGTTCGGGGTGCCGATGGTCGGGGTGTCGGCTTGCGAGCCGTACACGCCCATGCGGACGTCGACGCGTTCGTAGACCTTGCCGTAGTCCTGTCGCAGCCTCGGCAGGAAGCTGTCGAGCGGGAGCAGCCTGATGCCGCTCGCCTTGTTCAGCTCGGGGGTCGGGACGCCGCCGGACCAGAGCAGGCCCGCTATCTCGCCGGTTTTCAGGGCGTCGATGGCGTTGCGCAACGGGTAATGCTGCTCCTGCACGCCCAACGCCAGCCGTTCGCCCTGCAGGGACGCGCCGGATCCTGCAGCTCCGAGCGAGACCGGTTTGCCGATCAGGTCGGCCGGGGTCCGGTAGGGCGAGCTCTCGAGAACGACGAGCTGCAAGTAGTTCTCGTAGACGCGGCCAAGTGCGACGAGGCCGGTTTCCATGTGGGCGCTGTCGCTCAACGTCAGGCCGAGGTCCGCGGTGCCTTCGCGGAGGTGTTTGAGGTTGTCCGCGCTGCCACCGGTCTGGAGCGGGGTGATCGTCAACGGGCTGGGGGAGAGGCGGGACAGCAGGGCCGCGAAGTCGTTGTAGAAGCCGCCGGGTTCGCCGCCCGCGATCTTGATGGTGCCGGAGGGCTCGGACGAGCCGCAGGCCGCCAACGAGAGGGTGCCCAGGAGGAAGGTTCGCCGCTTCAGCACGGCACCTCGGCCGGGCCGGGGCGTGGGCGGAACGGGACGGGGCCTCACAGCAGTGGTTCCTTCGGCAGAGTCACCGTGACCACCAGCCCGCCGTCCGTGTGCAGCGCGAGCCTCCCGTCGTGCGCCGTCACGATCCTCTCCGCGATGGCCAGTCCCAAGCCTGTTCCCCGCTGCGAGTCGTTGCCGCGCCAGAACCGTTCCGTGGCGTGCTTGATGTCCTTTTTGGACAAGCCAGGTCCGTTGTCGCGCACGGTCAGCGTCGCCCGGTCGCACACGACCGTGATCTCGTGGCCGCCGTATTTGATGGCGTTGTCCAGCAACACGTCCAGCACCTGCGCGAGGTCCGACACCGCGCACTGCACCAGTCCGGGCGCGCGGTCGTCGACCGTGATCGTCACGTCGGCCGCATGAGCTGCCGCACGCCACGCGTCGACCCGGTCGTGCGCCACGACCTGCAGGTCGGCCAGTTCGGGTTCGACGCCGCCTGCCGCGCGTTCGGTGGCGGTGCTCTCCGCCGAGGCCAACGCCAGAAGCCCGTCCAGCAACGACTCCAGGCGCTCGACCTCGGTGAGCAGGGAACCGTTCTGCGGCAGCATGTCGACGCGCAGGCGCAACGCCGCCATCGGGTTGCGCAGCTGGTGCGAGGCGTCGGCGATCAGGCGTCGTTGCTGGTCGGCAGCCTCGGCGACGGCGTCGGACATGCGGTTGAACGACTCGGACAACGCCCGCAGCTCAGCGGGACCGGCGGTGTCGGCGACGTGGGTGCGCCTCTGGCCCTCCGCGACCGCTCGCACACCTCGGTCGAGTTCCTTGAGAGGGCGCAGGAGCCAGCGGGCGACCACCAACGCCAGCAGCACGCACGCGCAGGCCGCCAGCAATGCTCCTGCCAGCACGATCGCCCACCGTCGCGCGACGTCCAACGCGGCCACCGAGGTCGAGGCTCGCATGACCACAGCTCCGGCGACCTTCGTGCCGGTGCCGACGGGACGGGCGAACAGGACGTCGCCGCCGCTCCAGGGCATGACCGTCCGCACGGGTGCGGCGGGCTGGTTGCGCAGCGCGGCGTCGATCTGCGCGGAGACCTCGGCGATCTTCATGCCCGCCTCGACGACAGGCTCGCCCGCCGCGTTGACGACCACGACCTCCTCGCCGTAGATCTCGTTGTAGCGCAACGCCTCGGACACCACGACGTCGGCGGGCAGGGTGGCGAAGCGGTCCAGGTCGGCGGTGCGGCTGATGACGAACTGCTGGGTGCGCTCCTTCGCCGTGCTCATCAGCAGCGGGAAGGCGAACGCGGTGACGGCCGAGAGCGAGAACAGCAGCAGCACCAACAGAAGCCGTTGCCGCATCTATTCACCGAGCCGGTAGCCGAAACCGCGGATCGTGTGCAGCAGGCCGGGCCGGTCGAGCTTGGCGCGCAACTGCGTGAGGTGGACGTCCAACGTCCGCGACACCGCCACGAAGGCGTTGCCCCACACCTCGTCCATGAGCTGCTGCCGGCTGACCGCGGTGCCCGGCCGTCGGGCCAGCACCGCCAGCACGTCGAACTCCTTGGTGGTCAACGAGATCTCGCGCCCGCCGACCACGACCTGACGGCTCTGCAGGTCGATCTCCACATCGGACACCCGCACGACGTCGTCCGGCTCCTGCGACCGGGCCGCGCTGCGCCGCGCCACCGCGTCGATCCGGGCCAGCAATTCGGCCAGCCGCACCGGTTTGACCAGGTAGTCGTCCGCGCCGAGCCGCAGCCCGCGCACGACAGTCCGCTCGTCGCCGCGCGCTGTCAGCACGAGCACCGGCACCGGGTCGATCTTGCGGAGCTTGCGCAGCACCTCCAGGCCGTCCTGGTCGGGCAGGCCGAGGTCGAGCAGCACCACGTCGGCGTCGCGATGGGCGATCAACGCGTCGGCGCCCCTGCGCACGCGGGAGGGCCGGTGGCCGTTCGCCCGCAGCGCTTCCACCAGGGCGTCGGCGACACCGTCGTCGTCCTCGACCAACAGCACCCGCATGGGAGCAGTATCGGTCATGACGTCCGTTTCCTGCGCGTGGCGACGCGCCTAAGTGAATGTAAAGAAGCGTCGGCCCAGGTTGTGAGGGGTGCGGCGACGTCGGGATGGTGTCCGGCATGACAGTCGTTGAGGAGAAACGCGCCGAGCGCCGAGTGGTGGCGAACGTGCTGCGCGGATCAGTCGGGAACTTGATCGAGTGGTACGACTGGTACGCGTACACCGCGTTCAGCATCTACTTCGCGGCGGCGTTCTTCCCCAAGGGCGACCAGACCGCACAGCTGCTCAACACGGCGGCCGTGTTCGCGGTCGGTTTCCTCATGCGCCCGCTCGGCGGCTGGCTGCTCGGCCGTTACGCCGACCGGCACGGCCGTCGCGCCGCGCTGACGTTGTCGGTCACGCTGATGGCCTTCGGGTCGCTGATCATCGCGTTGACGCCGTCGTACGCGACGATCGGTGTGGCGGCGCCGGTGCTGCTGGTGCTCGCGCGGTTGCTGCAGGGCCTGTCGGTCGGCGGTGAGTACGCGACGTCGGCGACCTATCTGTCCGAAGTGGCCTCTCCGGCCAAGCGCGGTTTCTACTCCAGCTTCCAGTACGTGACCTTGACGGCCGGGCAGCTGGTGGCGCTGGGCGTGCAGATCGTGCTGCAGCAGTTCCTCACCAAGCCCGAGATGTCGTCGTGGGGCTGGCGGATCGCGTTCGTGATCGGTGCGACCGGCGCGATCATCGTGATGTGGCTGCGCCGCGGGATGGACGAGTCCGCGAGCTTCGAGAAGCAGCAGGAGGAAAGCTCCGAGAAGGGCACCTTCAAGGCGTTGCTGAAGCACCCCAAGGAATGCCTGCTGGTTGTCGGCCTGACGCTGGGTGGCACGGTCGCGTTCTACACGTACACGACCTACCTGCAGAAGTTCATGGTGAACACCAGCAAGATCGACGCGGCTACCGTTTCCTGGATCAACTTCGCGGCACTGCTGGTGTTCGTGGTGCTGCAGCCGATCGCGGGCGCGCTGTCCGACCGGATCGGCCGTCGTCCGCTGCTGCTCGGGTTCGGCGTGCTGGGCACGCTGGCGACCGTGCCGCTGCTGTCGATGCTCGCGAAGACCTCCGAGGCGTTCCCGGCGTTCCTGCTCATGCTCGGCGGTCTGGTGATCGTCACCGGCTACACGTCGATCAACGCGATCGTGAAGGCCGAGCTGTTCCCGACGAACATCCGCGCGCTGGGCGTCGGCCTGCCGTACGCGCTGACCGTGGCGATCTTCGGCGGCACGGCCGAGTACGTGGCGCTGTGGTTCAAGCAGGCCGGCATGGAGTCGGTGTTCTTCTACTACGTCGCCGGGTGCGTGCTGATCTCGTTGCTGGTGTACGGGTTCATGCGCGAGACCTCGAAGGACTCGGTGCTGGACAAGAACTAGAGCCACGCGGAGGGCGGTCTTGCGGCGACCGCCCTCCGCCTTCCGTCTAGCAGCGTTCCTCAGTCCAGTTGCCGACGGTGATCGTGGTGTCGTTCCAGATCGCGCCGCCCGCCTGGGTGCACTCGCTCAGCGTGTCCGCGCCGGAGGACCAGAGTTCCTTCTTGTCCTGGACCTTCACGTAGTCGATGGAGCTCTCGCTGGTGCGGGTCCTGATGCCGGTGCTGATCCAGTAGGACTCCTGGTGGCCGGCACGCCACGAGTCCCAGACGTAGATGTAGCCCCAGTTCTTGCCGCAGCCCTTGAACTGCTTCACCGAGGCGACGTTCTCCCCACGCCACTGGAGGTACAGCGTCGACCCGATCTGGGTGACACCGCTCGCGCATCTCGGGTTGTACTCCGCCTGCGCCGTGCCCGTCATGGACCCGGCGAGGGCGGCGGCCGCCAGCACGGCGGCACCGATCTTCTTCATCGTCAGCACCGCTCGTCCGTGCTGCCGTGGAGGTC
>JAVXWK010000560.1:0-3392 GCA_032230575.1 Pseudonocardiales bacterium
GGTTGAAAAAGAACACCTCCGAGTGGCTTCCCACTCTTTGGTCAGCGGATTGACAACATCAGTCGACTATCGAGATCCTCAGCCACATGTGCACCGCAGTCGTCCTGGTAGGACGCCTTCACGTGGACCTGCGCCAGCAGGCCAGCGCACTCTGTCACGCTCTCTGAGAGCCCCTCTTTCCCGTATCGACGCCGGTTTCTGCGCTGCGCCGGAAACGGCGAATTCGGTGTGCCCGAAACAAGGAGAAGACTGCAATGCGATGGCGAAAAACTCTGGCCGGAGCCGCGGTAGCGGTACTCGCGGCCGGCGTGGTCACGGCAAGCGGGGACAACTCCCCCGCCTATGCCGATGTGCAGACCGTGGTGAACAGCAAGACGGCATCGGACGGCAAGCAGTACTGGGTGAAGAACCATCTCACCCAGGAAGCGCAAACGTTGAGCGCCGGACGCAAGAAGTGGCTTCTCGTCTGGGCTGGAGACGAGAACATCGCGGACACGCTCGTGAAGGATCTGAAGAACCTGCCCGGTTCGTTGACCGGCGGGCTCGGCAAGGTCACCAACGCGCTGCCCGGACCTGACTTCCTCGCGGTGATCGACGCGACCGAGGGGTCACCGAGCTACGGCAAGGTCGTGAACACCGCGACCGTCGGCCCGTTGGTCGAGAACGAGCCTCACCACATGCAGTACGTGTGGCACAAGGGCGACACGGTCTACGCGGGCGCGCTGTTCGCGGCGGCCACCTACGCGTTCGACGTGAGCGCGCTCCCGCAGTTGAAGCTCAAGGGAATCAGCCTGCCGACGAACACGCTCGGCGGCTCGGTGCCGGACGCGTATTGGACGTTGAAGGACGGCACGGCGTACGGCACCTACATGGGCGGCCCCGTGGTGCCCGGCCCGTACACCTACGCCAACGGGCAAACCGTGGTGGGCAACGGTTTCGCGGGATCGCCGGGTGCGCTGCTGCGGTTCGACAAGGACGGCAAGGTGCTGTCGCAGACCTCTGCGGCGACTCCGCAGGGCGACGACGAGAAGCTGTGCCTGAACCTGCCGCGGCTGGGCGCGCCGACGTGCGCGAACCCGCACGGCATCCAGGCTCGCGAGGACCTGAACATCCTGGTGACGTCCGACTACGCCGAGCCGCGCAACATCATCCTCGACCCGGTCAAGGCGCCCTCGCCCTACCTGCGCCGCCCGACGGTCCGCACGTGGGACATCACCGACCGGAACGCGCCTCGTCTGAAGGCCGTGAGCTACCTGCAGAACGGGCCGCGCGCCGATCCCGCCGACCCGCTGCACCAGGAGAGCCGCGCGGTCATGGAGACGACGGTGACGAACCTGCCCGGCCACAAGGGCGCGTTCGCCCAGACCATGCAGGGCGGCGCGGTGCACTACACGCCGGACATCACGGCCGCCGAGCCGCACTGGTACGAGGTGTTCGACGACGGGTCGGCCGGCAAGGCGATCTTCGCGGGCAACGACTCGAACGGTGGCGGTTCGAATGGCGGCTGGATCCAGACCTCGCCCGACGACAAGTACCTCTACCGCGCGATCTCCGGGCGGGGCAAGGGCGCGCTCGGCCCGAACGACCCCGGCACCACCGGTGGCGTGTACGTGCTGAACATCGAGAAGCTGCTCGCGGCGGGCACTTCGTTCAAGTGCCGCATCGACACGCTGGCCGAGGCGCGCAACGGTGGCGCCGAGTCCGACTGCCCGGCGCTCGCCGGTGCCGCCCCGATCAACCCCGGCACGCCCGCGGCGGGCCCGCACTGGGGCGCGTACGACAACTTCGAGATCGGCGCTGACGGCTTCTACCACGAGGTCTCGTCGCCCCGTCGCCTCGCGGTGTCGAACTACTTCGTGGCCCGCACCGGTCTCGACGGCGACCACAAGGTCAACATCATTCGGGTCGGCCCTTCGGGTGAGCTGTCCGTGGACACGTCGTTCAAGGACGAGTTCTCCGGTCAGGTCGGCATCAACTTCAACCGCAAGGACTGGCCGCACGGCCCGTTCGGCAACGCGAAGCCGCACTCGGAGCTGTTCGTGATCTCGGATGCGGACGTGAAGTAATGGATCATCCCCACGGAGGTTTCGAGGCTGCTTCCGACGTCTCCCCCTGGGTCGTCGTGGTGCGGCTGGCATTGCTGCTGGTATCGGCGTTGGTGGCAGGTTCCGGACTCGCGGTCGTGGTCCCGCGCTGGGTGAGGGCCGCGAACTTCGCACTCGCGGCGCTCGCTCTGGGGCTCGTTTCCGTGTCGCTCGCTTTCGGCGTACACGTGCTGGGCGCGGTGGCGCACGGGGTGCTCGTGGTTCTGGTACCGGTGCTGCTCGGCAAGCCCGTTGTGCGGTGGGTGGCTTCGGCGTTGACGTTGCTGCTGGTGATCGAGACCTCCGTGGGGGATTCCGGATTGTTGTTGGTGGCCAACACGGTCTACGTGGCCGGCGCGGTCGCCTGGGTGGCTCTTGTTCTGGTGGGCGGCACTCGTTTTCGTCAGCACGCGTTGTCGTTGGGCGTGGTGCTGGCGTTGGCGGGACTGGTGCGACTGGTGTCGTCCGGGCTCGCTTTCGACCGCCGCGTCTACGAGACGCTGCTCGGACTTGGCCTGGCCGTGGTGGTGCTGCTTCCGTTGACAGCGCTGGGTCTTCGCCGGTACGGAACTCTTGGCGTGGTTGCCGGACTCCTTGTCTGGAGCGGGCTGGCGGCGATTCCTTCGCCACAGGAACTGCCTCAGCCCGGTGTTCCCGTGCTGGCGTCGGCCGGTTCTGTTCCGGTGCTGATCAGTCCGCATCGGCCGGGCCGCAACCTCGTGCACTTCCCCATCGGTGGTGTGACGGTGAGCGTTGGCGGAGTTGATGTTCCGGCCGTGCCCGTGTCCGGGGCGGATGGCACATGGGCGTCGGTCGACCTGCCCGCCGGGCGTGGTTCGCTGGTTGTTCGGTCGGCTGGTGGCAGTTCTTCGGTTTCGTTCGACACCGGTACCGCGCCGGGCCCTTCACCTGATGTCGAATGCGCTTCGGCGGCCTTGGGCGGGCTGATCGCGGGCAAACGAGAGGTCCTGAACTCCTGCCCGTCCGACTCATTGTCCACTGAGGACGCCGACTCGCTGACGAAGCTGGTGACGTTCCTGAAGAACAAGGGCGTCACCAGCGTCCGCCTCGTCTCGGACTCCGCCCCGCGCGGCGTCGCGGCTTCAGCGCTGGTTCGTTCCGCTCTTCCGGTTTCGGACACGGGTGACGCGCTGGTCGTGTTGTCCGGCTGGTCCGACGCCTACAGCGCTTTGTCACGCGCTGGTGTCGAGCAGGCCGAGCGGCCGGCCTACCCGCACGGCCTGTATGTGGCGCCATGGTTGTTGACGACCCCGATCGCCACTTCCGTGACCACTCTGGCCGCGCCGC
>JAVXWK010000568.1:0-8956 GCA_032230575.1 Pseudonocardiales bacterium
CTACCCCCATGATGACGACGCGGTCCTCTACCTCTACAAGCGGTACGTCGAGACCTACGGCTGGGGTTGGCTGGACAAACTGGTCGCGCAGGACGTGCAGTTCGCCAGGGGCAGCTTCACTCCTGCCACCGCCGTCAGCACCAAGCAGAAGGTCATCGGAATCGGGGGCTCCGGCTCGCTGGCCGCTCCCGCGACGGCGCCGGCCAGGTGGGCGGTGGCCGACGGGCACCCGTTCATGGCCTGGGGTCAGCGGATGGCGATCTTCAAAGACGCCGCGAACCTCGCCGCCGCCAAGCTCTACGTGAACTGGATGCTGTCGGCCGAACGTCAGCTGTCGTCGTTCAACGGCTGGTCGGTGCGCACCGACGTCACCCCGCCCGGTGGTCTCAAGCCGGTGTGGCAGTACGCCAACTCGAACATCGACGGATTCGCGCGCTTCATGGCGGACCGGGCAGAAGCCGAGCGCTGGCGGCAGACGTTCGCACTGTACTTCGGAGAGGTGCAGGGCGAGCCGACGCCCGGCCGGCTCGGCTTGCACCCCGGCCGATAACGGCACACCTCAGCTATCGCGTTCTCCTCGCTTTCCATTGCGGTATCCGGAACCATCGGAGGAACCTCATGCACACCACATCAGTGTTCAGGCGCGCGATCGCGACGCCGTTGCTGGTCTCTGCGCTCGTGACCGCGCCCGCCGTCCCGGCCGCCGCGGCGCCTCCCCAGACGATCGTGCTCCCCGGCGCCGTGTCGGCCGAGGGCATCGCCGTCGGCCGCGGCACCACGTTCTTCGCGGGGGACCTTCTCCGCGGTGACATCTTCAGGGGCGACCTGCGTCGCGGCAAGGCCGAGATGTTCGTCGACAATCCCGACGGGCGCATGGCAGTGGGAATGGCAGTGTTCTCCGCTCACAACCTGCTCTTCGTCGCGGGCGGCCAGACCGGCCAGGCCTACGTGTACGACACGGACACCGGAGCGACGCTGGCCACCTACCAGTTCGGTGACCCGTCCACCTCCGTGATCAACGACGTGACCGTCACGTCGCGCGGCGCCTGGTTCACCGACTCGGTACAGGCGAAGCTCTACTTCGTGCCGGTCGGCCCGGCGGGGAAGCTCGGGACGTTCCGGACGTTGGCCGTCACCGGTCCCGGCGCGGTCACTCCCGGGCAGTTCAACCTCAACGGCATTCAGGCTGCTCCTGGAGGCCGGTCACTGGTCGTGGCGCACTCCGGCACGGGCCGGCTGTACACAGTGGACGCCACCACCGGTGCCAGTGTCCTCATCAGCGGGGTGAGCGTGCCCGGCGTCGACGGCCTCGTGCTCTCGGGCCGGTCGTTGTGGGCTGTGCAGGCGACGAACCAGATCAGCCTGATCCACCTCAGCCCGGGACTCGACTCCGGTGTCGTGGAGAAGGTGATCACCAGCGACCTGCTCCAGTCACCGACGACCGCGGCACTGCGCGGCGACAAGCTCGCGGTGATCAACGGGAAGTTCGACACCGGCTTCCCTCCCACCGCCGACCAGTACGAGGCGGTCATCCTCCCGGCTCGGTAGGTCGTGCGGCAGATCGATCGGCCGGATGGGGTCACCCGCGTGGTGATCGCTTCCGGCCCTGTCGCGGTGCACCGCGACACGATCAGTCCGGCCATTCCCAGCTGATGCCGATCACGCCGGACGTCATGCCGCTCGCCGTGACGTGCACCGCGTGGTGAGCGTTCGGCGACAGCTCGTTCAGCCGGTGCTTGGCAACGTAGAGGTCGGCACGGAAGTAGTCGTGCACCTGTGCCGGCAGTGCGTCCGGGTGGAACCGCACCTCCATGAGACTGGTGCCCTCTGGCCGGCGGAACGCGTGAGCGAAGTCGTTCTCGGCCGCGGACGGAGCGGGGTCGTGCAGTTCGTACTCCCACACCCACGTCTCGCCGACCTGAAGTCGTTGGCCGAAAAGCAGTTCGGCCGCCAGCACCCGTCCTTCTGGGTGGCGCAGCAGCCGTCCGACCTCGCAGTTGCGGACCGGCACTAGACGAACACGATCGATCGCGCAGCCCGGCGCGCCGAAGTAGCGCACCACCACCCGGTCGACGTCGTCGCGGCGGGCGCGGGCGAGGCGCCGCGCGGTGATGCGCGACCGGCTGCGGTTCGCGTCGACGTGCGCCAGGTGTTCGGAGGTGATCACCTCGAGGTTCCAGTCCCGTGCACCGGGGAGCGCGTCGAGCAGTTCGCTCATCGGACCGTGGTACTCGTCCACGCCCTGCTGTGGCCGGAACGGCGTCAGGTGGTGAGTGGCGAGCAGGCCTGTCAACGCGTGGCGTGGCAGGTCGAGGATCTCTTCCAGCACGGCGATGGCGCGCAACGAGTTCGGTCGCCGCGGCCACGCCCGGCCGTGCTGCCAGTCGCTGAGGCTGGCCAGCCCGACTCGGATGCCGCGCTCGGCCAGTCGCGACCGCAGCCGGTCGAGCGGCAGTCCGCGCTCGCGGATCGCGGTGCGCAACACGAGATGAAATGGTCCGGTCATCGCGCTCCTCGTGCGATCCACCCTACGGCGGTGCGCGATGAGAGGTCCAGACCATCGACCGGGGCGGCGCATCGTATTCAGAAGTGGCGCGGGCGGTTAGCCCATTCGCAGCGCCGAAGTTTCGGACTTAGATCCGGTGATTTCGGCCGTTGGACCCTTCGGGGAATTCTCCTTCGACCCCATCGAACGTGAGGTTCCCATGCGAGGACTGGTCAAGGGTCTGCTGGCGGTGGTCGCCGTCCTGACCCTGGCGGGATCGGCGGTCACGACGGCGACGGCACAGGAGCAGCCCGATCCGCTGACCCCGAACATCATCGGTGGCGTCGACGCCACCGAGAACTACAGCTTCATCGCCTCGATGCAGGGCAACTCCGGCGGCCACTTCTGCGGCGGCGCCCTGATCCGGCCCACCTGGGTGCTCACGGCCAAACACTGCATGGCGGGCGAGGTTCCCAGCGGTGTGCAGATCCGGATCGGCAGCAACAACCGCAACTCCGGCGGCACCGTGGCCAGGGTCAAACGGTGGGTCGACCACAGCAACGCGGACACCTCGCTCGTCGAGCTGACCGCGCCGGTGACCCAGCAGCCGATCTCCATCGCACCGGTCGTCGCACCCGGCTCGACGGTGCGCCTGCTCGGCTGGGGCGCCACGACGTGCACGCCCAGCTGCGGCGGCGCACCCACCAACCTCAGGCAGGTCGAGGTTCCCGTGCTCCCCGACAGCACGTGCGGCACGGACCAGTGGGTGATCTGCCTGGACAACAAGGACGGCAAGAGCGCCTGCTACGGCGACTCGGGTGGTCCGCTCCTGGTGGGCACGGCCGGCAACTGGAGGCTCGGCGGTGACACCTCCGGTGGTCCTGGAGTCTGCGGCACGGAGGACTTCTTCTACGCCGAGCTCCAGGGCAGCGTGAACACCTGGATCAACAGCGTCGCCGGCCCCGACGGCCCTGCGCCGGCAACAACCTCGCACTGAACAAGCCCGCCACGGGCGCGGCAGCCTGCAACGCGAACGAAGGCCCCGCCAAGGCCGTGAACGGCAGCGTCTCCGGTGGGAACAGCGACAAGTGGTGCTCGGTCGCCGCGACGAAGTCGCTGCAGGTCGACCTCGGCTCCAGCCACGCGTTGAAGAAGCTGGTCGTCAAGCACGCGAGCGCCGGAGGTGAGTCCGCGACGTTCGACACCAAGGACTTCGACCTGGCGGTGTCGGCCGACGGCACCACCTGGACGACGGTGGCGACGGTGCGCGGCAACACCAGCGGTACCACCGAGCACGCGATCGGCAACAACGCCAGGCACATCCGCCTCACGGTGGTGACGGGTGCGCAGTCCGGCGGGAACGTCGCCCGCGTCTACGAGTTCGAGGCATACGCCTAACCGCCTCACCAGAAGCCGATCGGGGTGGGGCGCGGCGGCCCCGCCCCGATCAGGCCGAGTCGCGGATGACCAGTTCGGTGGGCAGGATCAGCGACGTCGGCTCCTCGCCGTTCAGCAGCCGCACCAGCATCCGGGTCATCTCACGCCCGAGTGCCTCGATGGGCTGCCGGACCGTGGTGAGCGCGGGCTGCATGTGTTTGGCCGTCACGATGTCGTTGAAGCCGACCACTGCGATGTCCTCGGGGACGCGCTTGCCGTGCTCGCGCAGCACGGCAAGGGCTCCGGTCGCCATCGCGTCCGACGCCACGAACACCGCGTCCAGGTCGGGATGGTCGTCGAGCAACAACTTCATGCCCGCCGCTCCGCTGGCCTCGCTGAAGTCGCCGTGCGCCACCCGAGCGTCGCTCAGTCCCGCCAGCACGACGGCCTCGCGGAAACCCAGGTAGCGCGCCGTTCCCGCGTGGGTGTCGAGCTCGCCGGTGATGGTGCCGACGTTCCTGCGGCCCGACGAGATGAGGTGCTCGACGGCGGCACGGGCACCACCGCGGTTGTCCGCGTCGACGTACCACTTGGGAGTCCGGTCGAGCGACCGGCCACCGTGGACCGTGGGCAGTCCGCTCTCCTCGGTCATCTTCGACAGCGGGTCGTTCTCCTTGAGCGCCAGCAGCATGACGCCGTCCGCGCCGCGTGACTGCAGTATCCGGGCGAGCCGGGCACGGCCCCGTTCCGACGCGGCGAGCACCAGCATCAGCTGGAGGTCGGTCTCCTCGATGACCGCGTTGACCCCGGTGATCACCTCGGCGAAGAAGAGGTTCGCGAACAGCGCGGGGTCGTCGCTGGAGATCGCGAGCACGACGGCTCCCCGGCGCTGGGTGGCGAGCGAGCGTGCCGCGGTGTTCGGGACGTAGCCGAGCTCCGCGATCGCGGTTTCCACGGCCCTGCGGGCTTTCGCGCTGACGTGGCGGGCGTTGTTGATGACGCGGGACACCGTGCCGGTGGAGACACCTGCGCGCTGCGCGACCTCTTCCAGGGTGGGCGGTCGCGTGTTCATGACCGCAGCCTATCAATCCTGTAAGCGCTCACAGGCCACCACGCCGGATCACGTCCGCGTACCACCGCGCGCTGTCCTTGAGCGTGCGGCGCTGGGTGGCGTAGTCGACGTGCACGATGCCGAACCGCTGGGCGTAGCCGAAGGACCACTCGAAGTTGTCGAGCAGTGACCAGGCGAAGTAACCCTGCAACGGCACGCCACGGGACACCGCCTCCGCGCACGCCCGCACGTGCCCGTCGAGGTAGGCGACGCGGGCCGAGTCGTGCAGCTCGTCCTCGAACGCGGCGCCGTTCTCGGTGATGTACAACGGGATCGCCGGATAGGCGCGTTCCAGACGCAACAGCAGATCGAGCAGCCCACGCGCGTCGATCTCCCAGCCGATCGACGTGCGCTGCCTGCCGCCATCGTGCTGCCGCACGTGCTCGGAGCCGACGTACGCGGACGGGCTCGGTGTCGTGCCGTGTCCGACCAGCATGGGGGAGTAGTAGTTCACGCCAAGGAAGTCGATCGGTGCGGCGATGGTCTTGAGGTCGCCCTCCTGAACGTGGTCGAACCCGGTGACCGGTGCGAGGTCGGCCAGCACGTCCTCCGGATACGAGGCCAGCAGCACCGGGTCGAGGAAGAGCCGGTTCTGCATGCCGTCGATCCGGCGGGCCGCGTCCAGGTCCTGGTCCGCGCTGGAGACAGGGGAGACGTGCGTGAGGTTCAGCGTGATGCCGACCCGCGCCTCGGGCATCGCCCGTGCCGCGAGCCCGTGGCCCAGCAGCAGGTGGTGTGCGGCGCGGACCGCGGCGGCAGGCTCCCGGCGGCCGGGTGCGTGCCGGCCGGTGGCGTAGCCGAGGAAGGCCGAGCACCACGGTTCGTTCAGCGTCGTCCAGTGGGTCACGCGGTCGGCCAGGGCCTCGTGCACGATCGCGGCGTACTCGGCGAAGCGCAGCGCGGTGTCCCGTTCCGGCCAGCCGCCCGCGTCCTCCAACGGTTGCGGCAGGTCCCAGTGGTACAGCGTCGGCCACGGCTGGATGTCCTGTTCCAGCAACGTGTCGACGAGCCGCCGGTAGAAGTCGAGACCGCGCTGGTTGACCGCTCCCGAGCCGAGCGGCTGCACCCGCGGCCACGCGATGGAGAACCGGTACGCGCCGAGCCCCAGCTCGGTCATGAGCCCGACGTCTTCGCGGTACCGGTGGTAGTGGTCGGCCGCCACGGCCCCGGTGTCACCGTTGTCCACCTTGCCCGGCGTGGCGCAGAAAGTGTCCCAAATGGACGGCAGGCGCCCGTCCTCGGCGGCCGCGCCCTCGATCTGGTAGCTCGAGGTGGCTGCCCCCCAGAGGAAGCCGGGTGCGAACGTGGTCATGCCTTGACCGCCCCTTCCATGATGCCGCCGATGATCTGGCGACCGAACGCGATGAAGACGAGCAGCAGCGGCACGGTGGCGACCAGTGCTCCGGTGAACATGAGCGTGTAGTCCGTGTAGTAGGTGGTGGAGAGCTGGCTCAGCGAGAACTGCACGGTCGGGTTGTCCGCCTCCAGCACGGCGAGCGGCCACAGGAACTCGTTCCACGTGCCCATGAAGGTGAACAGGCCGAGCACCGCGGCTCCAGGGCGCAGCGCGGGCAGCACCACCGTCCAGAAGATGCGGAACGTGCTGCAGCCATCGACCCGGGCGGCCTCGATCAGCTCGTCGGGCACCGCGCGCTCGGCGTACTGGCGCATCAGGAAGACGCCGAACGCGGACACGAGCGACGGCACGATGATCGCTTCCATCCGGTTCTGCCAGCCGAGCTCCACCATGATCATGTACAGCGGGATGATGCCCATCTGCACCGGGATCATCATGGTCGCGAGGATGACGAGCAGCAGGCCGTTGCGGCCGCGGAACTTCAGCTTGGCGAAGGCGAAACCGGCGAGCGAGGAGAAGAACACGACGGCGACGGTCACCACGACCGACGAGAGCGCCGAGTTCCCCAGGCCCAGCAGGAAGTTCGCCTGGTCGGCGTCGAGCAGCCTGCCGATGTTCTCGCCCAGGTTGGGGCCGGGCAGCAGCGGCGGCGGCCAGTCGCCGACCACGTCGTTGGACCGGGTGGCGACGACGAAGAGCCAGTACAGCGGGAAAGCCGAGAACAGGATGCCCGCGATGAGAGTGACGTAGAGGAGCGGCTGGGATCTGCGCACGGCTACTTCCCCTTTCGCGTGATGAGGAAGTTGATGACCGCGAGGACCGTGATCAGCAGGAAGATCATCCAGGCGACGGCGGAGCCGTACCCGTAGTCGAAGTCGCGGAACGCCTTCTCGAACATGTACATCGACACCGTCTGGAACTGCCGCAGGCTGCCGCCGGAGATCGCGAAGGTGCCCTGGCCGAAGATCAGCGGCTCGGTGAAGAGCTGCATGCCCGCGATCGTCGAGACGATCACCGTGAAGATGAGGGCCGGCCTGATCAGTGGAACGGTGATGCTCCAGAACTGCCTGGCCTTGGACGCACCGTCCACTGTGGCCGCCTCGTACAGGTCGCGCGGGATCGACTGCATCGCCGCGAGGTAGATCAGCGCGTTGTAGCCGGTCCATCGCCAGTTGACCATCGTCGCGATCGCCGTCCAGGACGACCACTTGTCCGCCCGCCAGTCGACCGGGTCGATGTTCACCAGCCCGAGCAGGCCGTTCACCGCGCCGGCGTCACGGTCGAAGATCTGGCTGAACACGATGCCGACCGCCGCCACCGAGGTCACGATCGGCAGCAGCACGCCCATCCGCAGGAACGTCAGCCCGCGCAGCTTCTGGTTGAGCAGGCTCGCGAGGACGAGCGCGAACAGCAGCTGCGGCACCGTCGCGAGCACGAGAATCCCGATGGTGTTGTAGACCGCGTTCCAGAAGTCCGGGTCGGCGAACAACGTCGCGTAGTTGTCGAACCCGACGAACGCACCCGCACCGCTGATGTCCCAGTCGTGCAGTGACACCCAGGCCGTGTAGCCGAGCGGGAACAGCCCGAAGATCGCGAAGATCACGAAGAACGGGGCGATGAACAGGTACGGCGACCACGCCGCGTCGATCCGGGAGAACCGGGCGCGTAGCCCGATGCGTGGCTCGGCAGGCGGCTTCTCGCCGCTGCCGGCGGGTCTCGTGGCCGGTTTCGGCCGCAGATCAGTCACCAACGTATGTCCTCAGTGGAGAAGGTGGGAAGACGGCCGGGGCGGTTGCCGCACGCACGCCCCGGCCGCCAGGTCGTCACTTGGCCAGGCGCTTGGCGTCGTCGACCGCCTTGGCCCAGGCTTCGTCGGGACTGAGCTTGCCCTGCTCGACGGCGGTGAGCGTGTTGGTCACGCGGTCGTTGATGGCGATGTTGGCCGGGCCGAGGTAGACGGGCTTGAGGGCCTTCACGCTGTCGCCGAAGATCTTGCCGACCGGCGCGTCGTTGAAGTACGCGTTGGTGAAGCCCTGCACGGCCGGATCGTCGATCGCCTGCGGTGACGAGGGGAAGTTGTTCTTCGCCTTGAAGGCCGCGGTCTGTCCCTTGGCACTGGTCAGGAACTTGGCCAGCTCGGCGGCTTCCTTCTGGTGCGTGCTCTGGGTGGGCACCGCGAGGAACGACCCGCCGCGGACGGCGCCGTTACCGGGCACGCGGGTGACGTCCCACTTGCCCTTGTTCTCCGGCCCTGACTGCTTCTCGATCGTGCCGAGCATCCACGAAGGGCAGGGGATCGTGGCGAACGTGCCGTTCTTGAACCCGGCGTTCCACTGTGGACTCCACTGCTCGATGTTCGCCGAAAGCCCTGCTTTGACCATCTCGATGGTCTGGTCCCAGGCCTTCTTCACGCCGGGGTTGCTATCGATGACGAGCTTGGTGGAGGTGTCGTAGTACGTGTGGTCGCCCTGCTGCATCAGGATGTTCTGGTACAGGCCGCCGGACGAGTCGTAGAAGCCGGCACCGGTGTTCGCGCCCTTGAACCTCTTGCCGGTCGTGATGTAGTCGTCCCACGTGGGCCAGAGCTTGCCGACCTCCTCGCGGGCGGTGGGCAGGCCGGCCTTGG
>JAVXWK010000569.1:0-2596 GCA_032230575.1 Pseudonocardiales bacterium
CCGAGCTTGCCGTCGACGTACGGCCGTTGCAGCTCACCGGGGAGATGGTCTACCCGTGGATGTTCGAGTGCGACCGGACGCTCGTGCCGCTGGCGGGTGCGGCTCACCTGCTCGCGGAGTACGGCGAGTGGCCGCGGCTCTACGACATCGATCGGCTCGCCGCGAACACGGTGCCGGTCGCGGCCGCGGTCTACCACGACGACATGTACGTCGAGTACGCGTATTCCATGGAGACGGCCGGCCTGCTCGGCAACTGCAAGGTGTGGGTGACCAACGAGTACGCCCACGACGGGCTGCGCAGCGACGCGCGGGTGCTCGACCGGCTGCTCGACATGGTTGCCGGCGAGGCATGATCTCGCTGTGAGCGAGCGAGGCGGTACGGCGTTCGTGCTCGGCGGCGGCGGGATGCTCGGCGCCAACGAGGTCGGCATGCTGCGCGCGCTGATCGAAGAGGGGGTGCGCCCCGACCTCGTCGTCGGCACGTCTGTCGGTGCCATCAACGGCGCAGCCGTAGCGGCCGACCCGTCGCTCGACGCCGTTACGCGGCTGACCGAGGTGTGGCACGGCGTCGCCGACAGCGACCTCTACTCCGGATCGGCGCTGCGCCGTGTTCGGCACCTGGCGCGGACGCGCACCCACGTGCACCCGAACGAGCCGCTGCGTGGTCTGCTCACCGAGCAGTTCGGCGACATCGCGATCGAGGATCTCGCCGTGCCGTTCCAGTGCGTCGCGGCGAGCATCGAGCGGGCGGCCGAGCACTGGTTCGACAGCGGGCCGCTGGTCGACGCGGTGCTGGCCAGCACTGCGGTTCCCGGTGTTCTGCCGCCGGTGCGCATCGGCAACGAGCACTACCTGGACGGCGGGTTGGTCAACTCGATCCCGGTCAGCCGGGCGGTGCTGCTCGGCGCGCGCACCATCTACGTGTTGCAGGTTGGTCGCATCGAACGACCCCTCGCTGTCCCCCGTCGCCCGTGGGAGGTGGCGACGGTCGCGTTCGAGATCGCCAGGCGGCATCGGTTCGCCCATGACATGACGACGCTGCCCGACGACGTGGCCGTGCACGTGCTGCCGACCGGTGCGGCGGAGCCGCCTGCCTACGCCGACCTGTCCGCGCTGCGCTACCGCGACTTCTCCCGGGTCCAGGAACGCATCACCGCGGCCTACGAGGCGACGCTCGGCTATCTGCGCGACCCGGACCCGCAGGCGGGCTGACCGTTGCTCCCACCCGTGATCGTGCGTCGCGTCGTGCTCGCCCCCCTGCTCATCGTGGTCACGTTGCTGCTCATCACCGGTCTCCCGGTGCTGCTGCTCGTCGCGGCCGCGGCCTCCACCGTGCTTCCCGGCCGCTGGCGTCCGCTGCGGCTGCTCTGGATGGCGCTGCTGTATCTCGCGGTCGAGTCGGCCGGTCTGATCGTGCTGTTCGCGCTGTGGGTGGCAAGCGGGTTCGGCTGGAAGATCCGCACCCCGCGTTTCCAGCGCGCGCACTACGTGCTGGTGCAGTGGTTCCTGCAGGTCCTGTTCTGGGAGTGCCAACGGGTGCTGCACGTGCGGGTCGACGTGGAAGGGCCACCACCGACGTCGTACGACGGTCGTCCGCTGCTGATCCTGTCGCGGCACGCCGGTCCCGGCGACTCGTTCCTCGTCGTGCACGCGCTGATCAACTGGTATGCCCGAGAGCCGCGCATCGTGCTGAAGGACACCCTGCAGTGGGACCCCGCGATCGACGTCGTGCTCAACCGGCTGCCGAACCGGTTCATCAGGCCGGAGCCCGGCCGCAGCGGTGACCTGGTGGAGCGGCAGGTCGGCGAGCTCTCGCGCAACCTCGACGAGAACGACGCGTTCGTGATCTTCCCCGAGGGTGGCAACTTCACCGAGCACCGGCGCAAGCGGGCGATCGAGCGGCTGCGGCGCAAGGGACTCATCGACGAGGCCGAGCGCGCCGAACAGCTGCGCCACGTCATGGCACCCAAGCCCGGCGGTGTCCTGGCCGCGCTGACCAATGCGCGCGACGCCGACGTGGTGTTCGTCGCGCACACCGGAGTCGAGCACATGACGACGGTGCTCGACGTGTGGCGCGAGCTGCCGATGGACCGCGAGATCGAGATGCGCTGGTGGATCGTGCCGGCCGCGGAGGTGCCGGCCGACCGGGAGGCCCGCATCGACTGGCTGTTCGACTGGTGGCAGCAGATCGACGACTGGATCGCCGAGCGGCAGGCCGCGGCGCGCGTCGCCGGCTGACGGGGCGGGTAGACCTCCCGCGTGATCGGAGCATCAGAAGCGGTTCGAGCGGTGCGGGAGACCGTCGACCAGTCGTTTCGGGTGGCGCGGTCCCGACGGCGGGCGCTGGCTCGCGCCCTTGCCGCGGTGCTCGCCTGGGAGGCCGCCCGGCGGGTGCTGCACAGCCCGCAGCCGTTCTTCGCGCCATTGGCCGCGCTGGTCACTGTGCACGTCACCGTCTACGGGTCTGTGCGTTCCGGCATCCAGCGAGTGCTGGCCGTCATCGCCGGTGTCCTCTTGTCGTTCGCGGTGGCTCAGGTGCTCGGCGTCAACGGCGTCAGCCTCGGGCTGGTCCTGGTGATCGCGCTGGTCGTCGGCC
>JAVXWK010000620.1:0-5765 GCA_032230575.1 Pseudonocardiales bacterium
CCAATTACCGGACTGGATGACAAATCCTGTCCGGTTTTTGGTGTCGCGGATGCTTCCCTTTGAGCCGTTCAGAGCAACTTCAACGCAACTGCCGTTTCCGCCGTTGTTGCTGCGGCTGCTCTTGCGCCACACAGCAGACACCTTGATCCCTACCTCTCGGCGGCCTGCCTCTCGATCCATGCGGCGGACGCCTCGGGGGTCAACGCCAGCTTCGAGAGGTGCTTGAAGGTAAGGGTAGTGGCCTTCACCCGCGTCGGGTAGTCGATGTGAAGTGATCCGCCGGTGTGCTCGATGTAAAGGACCTGGGGGTCACCCGCATATGGGAAGTCCAGCAAGTTGAACCCGCCGTTGTGCC
Source organism: Pseudonocardiales bacterium (assembly GCA_032230575.1). GTDB lineage: Bacteria > Actinomycetota > Actinomycetes > Mycobacteriales > Pseudonocardiaceae > Lentzea. The sequence continues at coordinate 356 of JAVXWK010000620.1, forward strand.
CGTCGTGCAAGCCTGCCGTGTCCAATACGACCTGAATGGTGACGTTGGGTAGCAGGCCGATCTTGTTGATGTGGAGGAGCTGCTCGCGGTCCGCGTAGCGCAGTGCCGCCTCGGTGATGATCGCGTGATACGTGAGCGGGTTTTCTCCGACGAGACGCTGCTGCCTGCGAACTCGGATCGCGATCTGGTCCTCGATCCACTTCTTCGATCTCTGGGCCCGCGATCCGGCGAACAACGTCCTCATGTACCCCTTGGTCTGGATCATGCCCGGGATGTAGCTCGGCTGGAACTCCCGGACCGCCGAGGCGTCGTGCTCCAGGACGATGTAGCCCTGGTCCTCCAAGCGGTACTGCTTCCACCAACCTTTCTCCTTGGCGCGATGCCACATCTCGATGTACGGCGCCTCTTCGTCGCCAATCACGCCGTACATGTCGAGCATCGCGCGCAACGCGTGGATGTCCGGGATCTGGCCGTTCTCGATGCGGCTGATCTTCGGGACGTTGTAGTCGATCCGCTCCGCCGCCTCGCGCTGGCCCAGCCCCGCCCGTTCGCGCAGCAGTTTGAGCGCCTCCCCGAGGCGCCGCTGCCGGAAGGTGGGTTCGGCCACGGTCCAAACGGTACGGCCAAGATCCGCACTTTGAGATTCTCACCCCACAGGTGCGGTGAGGAACGTCCAGCTCATGGACCACTTCCACCGCATCGAGTACCACCGACGGCTGCCCAGCGGTGCGCTGGACCTCGAGCGGGTCGAGGAGGTCGTCGACCACGGTTGGTACATCAGGAAAGGCGAGGAGTAGCAGCGTCGCTACACCCTCGAGTGCGCGTACGACTTCCTCGCGCGGACCGAAACGAAGGCGGGCACGTTCGCGATCACGGTGTGGCGGGAGGAAGTCCGCGTCTGCACGGTTGGAATGGAGTGGAGTCCCTCCAACGGATGAAGAAGTTCCCTCGCCTGAGTTACGCAGCTTGATGTAGAGGGTGCGAACACGAAACGTTCGCGCCCATGAACCTCAGGAAGACCGTCGCGGGGGCCGCCGTTGCCCTCGGCAGCACCGCCGTAATGCTCGGCCTGGGTGGCATCGCGCACGCTGACACCGTGGACGCCACCGCGCACACGCAGCCCGACATCGGCGGTCAGCTGGGCGAAATCGCGACTGCGGGCGACCTCGCGAAGGTCGACACCTCGGACGTCGCAGGCAAGATCCAGGCCGTCAACGCTCAGGACGCGGACGTCACCGCGATCGTGGAGAACGTCGACGCCGGTGGCAACGGTGTTCCCGCCGCGACGCTGCTCGGCCTCAACGAGCCCCAGGGCCCGTGGAACGGCCTCGCGCACGTCGACATCTGATCCAACCAGTACTTCCTGGCCGGGGCGGCGCCCGATTCCCTCCCCCTCGAATCGGGCGCCGTTCCACTTTTTCACGCCACTTACGGAGCGAAACGCCTTGAGCATCAAGAAGATCGTCGCGTCCGCCGGCATCGCGGCCGGTGCCATCGCCGCCCTGGCCGGCACCGCACAGGCCGCGCCGGAGCTGCCGCAGCTGCCGAACGTCGACGCCGTCGGCAAGATCAGCGAGCTCGGCCAGAGCGCGGGCCTCTCCACGCTGCACAACATGGGTGGCAACGTGGAGATGATCCACGACGGCACTCAGGTCATCGGCGGCTAGCGACCGACCGCATATCCCTGCGCGCCTCGTGGATTCGCACCGGCGCGCAGGAGTCCGTCCGAGGAATCCCTTGCCACGGCCGACATCCGGCCAAGGGTCCACTCGCCGGCGTCCACGACCTGGTGGCCCAAGCGCTGCAACGCTTCCAGGACGTCCACGCCGGCGCGGGACTCGATGACGAGCTCGCCGGGCGTCCAGGCGCGTGGGTAGAACGAGCTCGGGAACGCGTTCGAGTGCCACATCGGCGAGTCGATCGCCTCCTGCAGGTTCAGGCCCGCCATGTGCGCGAGCCAGAAGCCGAGCTGCCACTGGTCCTGCTGGTCGCCGCCGGGCGTGCCGAACGCCAGGGCCGGCACACCGTCCCGCAGCGCCATCGACGGCGACAACGTGATCCGCGGGCGCTTGCCGGGAGCCAGCGAGTTCGGCAAACCCTTGTCCAGCCAGAACATCTGGGCGCGGCTGCCCAGGCAGAAGCCGAGCGACGGGATCGTCGGCGACGACTGCAGCCAGCCGCCGGACGGGGTCGCGGAGACCATGTTGCCCCAGCGGTCCACGACGTCGACGTGCACCGTGTCACCGCGCGTCACGCCGGAGCGGGCCACCGTCGGTTCGCCGATCGCACCGGTCGGGTCGGACACCAGCACCGACGGGCCGCCCACGACGTGCTTGGGCAGCAACGGTTCCCGGCCGTCGGGCGAGCCGGGGCGCAGCTCGAAGGAAGCCTCATCGCCGATCAGCGCACGGCGCTCTGCAGCGTAAGAACGCGACAGCAACGTCTCCAGAGGCACGTCCGGAACGTCGCCGTACCAGGCCTCGCGGTCGGCGAAAGCGAGCTTGGCGGCCTCGACTGCCAGGTGGATGGTCTCCGCGGTCGGCTTGCCGTCCACATAGGACAGGTCATGGCCCTCCAACAGCCGGAGCTGTTGCGCCAGAACGGGTCCCTGCGTCCACGCACCGGCCTTCACCAGCGTCCACGAGCCGAAGTCGGTCAGCACCGCGTCCTCGTACGACGCCTCCCACGACGCCATGTCCGCACCGGTCAGCACACCGCCGTGATCACGGCCGGAGTCGTCGCGGAACTCCGAACGGCAGAACTCGTCGATCTGCGCGGCCACGAACCCCTGCGACCAGGCCCGGCGCGCGGCCTCGATCTGCGCCTCACGGTCGGCGCCGGCGGCCTCGGCGGCCGCGAGCAGCCATTCCCACGTGTCGGCGAGCTTCGGGTTGCGGAATCGGCCACCGCGCACCGGCAGCGAACCACCAGGCATCCACTGAGCAGCGGACGTCGGCCAGTGGTCGCGGAAGAGGTCCGAGACCAGCGAGATGGTGTCCACCGCGCGTTCGACGAGCGGGAAGCCGTCCCGCGCGTAGCCGATCGCCTTGTCCAGCACGTCGCGCAACGACTTGGTGCCGTAGTCACGCAGAAGCGTGAGCCACCCGTCCCAGGCGCCGGGCACGGTCGCGGCCAGCAGACCGCTGCCGGGAACCAGTTCCAGGCCCAGCGACGTGTAGTGGTCGATCGACGCACCGGCCGGAGCCACGCCCTGTCCGCACAGCACGCGCGGCCCGGCACCAGCGGCCGCGAAGATGATCGGGACCTCGCCGCCAGGGCCGTTGAGGTGCGGTTCCACGACCTGCAACACGAACCCGGCGGTCACGGCGGCGTCGAAGGCGTTGCCACCGTCCTCCAGCACTGACATGGCCGCCGCGGAGGCCAGCCAGTGGGTCGAAGCGACCATGCCGAAGGTGCCGACGAGTTCGGGGCGCGTGGTGAACACGCCTCTAAAGGTATGCGACGCTAACTAAATTGCGTGACTCCGAGTGACGCACGCCCCACACCCGAATGGAGCAGCCCAGCTCGTTCCAATGCGTCGGCATCCAGGTGGTTGCGGGAGTCGACGACGACCTGGCCGTCCATCAGCTCGGCGACGCGCACCCAGTCGAGCGTGCGGAACACCGGCCAGTCCGTCAGCAGCACGACGGCCTCGGCGCCCTTGACCGCCTGGTACGGGTCGTCGACCAGCAGCATTCTGGCGAGCGGCCCCGTCACCTCGGGGTCGAACGCCGTCAGTTCGGCACCTTCGAGCACCAACTGCTCGGCCACTGCCAGCGCAGGCGAGTCGCGCAGGTCGTTGGTGCCCGCCTTGAAGGCGAGTCCGAGCACGCCGATCCGCACACCGGCCAACGACCCACCACATGCGACACGAACCTTGTCCACCACCCGCATCTGCGCACGGACGTTGGCCTCGATCGTCTGTCTGACCAGTCCGAAGTCGACACCGACCGCCTCAGCGATCTGCACCATTGCGTGCGTGTCCTTCGGCAGGCACGAGCCGCCCCAGCCCGGACCCGGCGCGAGGAACGCCTGCCCGATCCGGCGGTCGTGGCCCATCCCCTCGGTCACGTCCGCGACGTCGGCGCCGAGCACGTCGCACAGCTCAGCGACCGCGTTGACGTACGAGAGCTTCATCGCGAGGAAGCAGTTCGCGGCGTACTTGACCATCTCGGCCGAAGCCGCGTCCATCAACACCGTCGGCGCACCGAGCTTGGCGAACAGGGCCGCGACCCGTTCAGCGGCGGACGGCGAGTCCGAGCCGACCACGATCCGGTCCGGGTGCAGGAAGTCGCGCACCGCCGTGCCCTCGCGCAGGAACTCCGGGTTCGACACCACCGCCACGTCCTCACGGCCGAGCAGCGCGCGCACGCGTCCCGACGTTCCGACCGGCACCGTCGACTTGGTGACGATGACCGTCCCGTACGGCAGCACCTCGGAGATCTCCGCGGCCACCGACTCGACGGCGGTCAGGTCGGCCGCACCGCCCGCACCCATCGGCGTCGGCAGGCACAGGAACACGACGTCGGCCTCGAGAACCGCGGCCGCCGCGCCGACCACGAACTCCAGCCGCGCCGCCGCCTGACCTTCGACGACGAGCTCGGCGAGTCCTGGTTCGAGGATGTCGACCTGCCCGGCCCGCAGCCTCGCGACCTTCAGCGCGTCGACGTCCGCGCAGTCCACGCGGTGTCCCAGGGAGGCGAGGCAGGCACCTGTCGTCAACCCGACGTAACCGGTGCCCACTACGGCGATACGGCGCGCAAACATAAGAGTGACCCTGACATGCCGAGTTGAACGCCGTACGACTTTCGTCGTAGCTGACCGTGACAGATCTCCTACCAGAGGTCTACCGGCGCGGCCGATGTTTCGAACACGGTCGAACGGCACAGTTCAGAGCATGGGAATTTTGACGATCGCGACGATCTTCATCGGCCTCGCGCTGCTGGCGGCGGTGCCTCTGGTGGCGCTGCTCCACTGGTCCGACCGTTGATGTCCAGGTAACGAGCGTTAACCTCCTCGCGAGCAGTTCGCTTCGAGGAGGATGAAGGCATGGAGATCTCGGGTACCGCGGCCATCGTCACCGGTGGCGCGTCCGGCCTCGGCGGCGCGACCGCACGTGCGCTGGCTGCGCGTGGAGCGCAGGTGTTCGCGCTCGACCTGCCCAGCGCCATCGAGAAGGCCGACACGGTCGAGAACGTCACCTACCTGTCGGCCGACGTGACCTCCGGTGAAGAGGTCCAGGCCGCCGTCGACACCGCGGCCGGCTCCGGCGCCCCGCTGCGCATCACGGTGAACTGCGCGGGCATCGGCCCGTCGTCCCGCACCGTCGGCAAGACCGGCCCGCACGACCTCGACCTCTACCGCAAGATCATCGAGGTCAACCTGATCGGCACCTTCAACGTCCTGCGCC
>JAVXWK010000629.1:0-8387 GCA_032230575.1 Pseudonocardiales bacterium
TGCGCAGGTCTTCCAAGGAGACCTGCGCACTGACGCGGTTCGCCCACTCGTGCTGCATCTCCCGCAGCCGCGCGATCGCCGCACTGCCCTCGGGAGTAGGCCGGACCAGCTTCGCGCGGGCGTGCGCCGGGTTCGGCAGGTACTCCGCCAAACCCTTGTCCACCAACAGATCCGTGATCCGCTGCACCGACTGGCGCGCCAGCCCGATCTCCCGCGCGATGTCCGACACGGACAACGGCTCGCGCAGCACCGGACCCAGGACCTGCCACCACGCCGCGGTCAGGCCGACGGGCTTCGTCATCACGTCGGCCGCGTCCATGAACGCGCTGTACAAGCGGAAAGTCCGCATCACGACGTCGGTGAGGACGTCGCCCGCCTCACTCCTGGGCACTCGCCACCAGCTTCCCGAACGCCTCAAGGGTGTCGTCGCGGTTAAACTCGTACCAGGCCTGCAACACCGCAGGCGAGTACGCCTCCAGCTCGGCCAGCACCTCGCGGGCGAACTCCAGCGCCGAAGCACCACCGGCCGTGATCACACCCTGATCGCGCACCACGCGCTCGTCGCGGTACAGCGCCGCGCCGCCGTAAGACCCAAGCCCCTCGAGGAAGTTCGACGTGTGCGCCACGTCGTCCAAGAGCCCTTCGGCAGCCAGCGCCACCGTCGCACCGCAGATCGCCGCCACCGGCTTGCCCGCCTCGCGGAACGTCCGCGCGAGCTTCCCGAACGCCGTCAGCGAACCGGTCTCCCACCCGTCACCGCCCGGCATCACGAGCATCGCCGCGTCATCAAGCGAAACGTCAGCCAGAGCGACGTCCGGCAGCATCCGCACACCGCCGAGAGTGCGGATCGGGTCCGCGGTCAGCCCGACAGTCCGAATCGAGTACCGCCCCGGCCGAGCCTGGAACTGCTGAAGGCTCACCTGCGCCGCCACGTGCCCGTACTCCCAGTCCGCGAGCCCGTCCGCCAGAACCAGGTACACCGTCGATGTCATGACAGCAGACTGTCATAAATGACAACATGCTGTCAACAAGTCCGAAGACTAAGGTCACCCACATGGCAGACGAGCTGGTCCACTACGAGGTGCGGCGTGGCATCGCGACGATCACGCTGGACTCCCCCCACAACCGCAACGCCCTGTCGTCCCAGCTGCGCCGCGAGCTCAAAGAGCACCTGACCGCGGCAGCGAACGACGACCAGGTGCGCGTGGTCGTGCTGACCCACACGGGTTCCGTGTTCTGCTCCGGCATGGACCTCAAGGAGGCTGCGGGCGCGAGCGCGGGAGACCAGGGCGTCAACGAGTTCCCCGCGATCCTCGAGCAGCTTTGGACCAGTCCAAAACCCGTCGTGGCCGCGCTCAAGGGCCCGGCCCGCGCGGGCGGCGTCGGCATCGTCGCGGCGTGCGACATCGCCGTGGCCGCCAACGAGGCCACGTTCGCGTTCAGCGAGGTCCGGATCGGCGTGGTGCCGGCCGTCATCTCGGTGACCGTGCTGCCCCGCCTGCTCCCCCGCCAGGCCCATGAGCTGTTCCTGACCGGCGAGGCGTTCGACGCCCAGCGCGCCAAGGACATCGGCCTGCTCAACTCCGCGGTGCCCGTCGACGGTGTCGACGCCGAGGTGCGCCGCTACACCGACATGCTCGCCCTCGGCGCTCCCAACGCCCTCGCGGCCACCAAAGCGATGCTGCGGCAGGAGCGGTCCACGAACCTCGGCGAGGTCTTCGCGGACATGCTCGAGCTGTCGGCACGGCACTTCGGCGGACCGGAGGGCCAGGAGGGCATCGCGGCGTTCAAGGAGAAGCGCAAGCCGTCCTGGGTGCCGTCACAGGCCTAGAACCAGCCGGTGCACTCGGTCTTGCCCTGCGACGTCCCGCAGGCGCGCATGACCTTGCCGTCGTTCTTGAACGCCGACGTGTACTTGGCGGTGCCGGAGTCGATCTTCGTCTGACCGAGCGGCCCCTCGTGCTCGTTCGCCGTGGGGTCCTTGCGCTCGGTCCAGACTTCCTCGCCGGGCGCCCCGGAGGAGATGCGGCCCCACGCGCACTTGGACTTGTTCGACGCGCGCAGCTCGATCACCCTGCCGTTCTGCAGGGTGATCGGGTTGTCGCCGTCCATCGTGTCGAACGGCGTGAACGGATCCTCCTGCGTACAACCGGGGTCGCCCGAAGTAGGAGCGGCCTCACTCATGGCCGCGGCGGACACCTGGCCCACGTCCTCACCCGAATCGCAGGCAGCGGCGGCCGCGGCGAGCACGAGGAAAAAGCCCGTGCGACGGAATTGCGTTCCCATGGAATTGCACTGTCCACTCTGGACAGCAACTCCGCAGCGCGGATCACCGTTCCGTGCGAACGATCCGCAGTTTGTGATCACCTGATTCAGCGTTCCGCTTCACCGCGTCACGAAGCACCGCCGAAACGGAAGGATCCAAATCGACCGGCACGACGAGCACGTACTCACCCGCGGGCAACCAGGACAGATCGGTCAGGCTGTCGTACAGCGCGTCGAGGTTCTGCCCGAACCAGGACGGGAAGTCCAGCGCCGCCGCGATGGCCGAGATCGCCGCGGTCTTTTCCGAAACGAGAATGTGTCGTTTCATTTGCTCACGTCCACGACGACGAACGTCGAATAGTGGTCGCCGGTGTAGAAGACTTCCTTTTCCGAACCGGTGATGAGCCGGCGCGCGCCGCGGTCGGGGCTACCGGGCGTCGGCACCGTGTACTCCTTGTAGTACCCGGACTTCTGCGCGGGCAGCCGCTTCTCCCGGTTCTCGAACGTCACGCCGTCGTTGCGCGGGTACGGGAACGGGCCCTTCGACTCGATCAGCTTCCACGTCTTCGCGGCCTCGGACGGCAGCTTGGACAACGCCTCGATGTCGAGACCCGTGTTCGCGCCGGGCACCTTCTCACCCTGCGCGGCGCTCGTGACGACCGGTTTGGTGACCTCGGGCGCAGGCCCGGACGTGTTGTCCTTGACGAACCACCCGATCACGACCAGCGCGATCAGCCCGACCAGTGCGAAGGTCAGGCGACGACCAGGGCTCACGCGGCGACCTTCTCCGGCTCGGGCTCCGGTTCCGGCGCGGCGTCGTCGACGCGCGACGCCGGGTTCTTCGCACCCCAGTCCGCGACCCGGTCGATCAGCCGCGCCACGCCCAGGCAGAGCGGCAGGACCACGATCATCACGACGGGGAACTGCACGGCCACGGGCAACTGCACGAGCCACAACTCGACGCCGCCCCACCACTGCCAAAGCCAGTCCACGACCGCGAGCCTAGCCTCGTGACCGGCGTCACGGCATTTGGCCAGGCCACCGGTCGGTATGTTGCGAACCATGTTCGCCGTTTACGCAGCAGAACCCAGTCCTGAGAACCCGCTGGCCTCGCTTCGCGTCGGCGAGCGCCCCGAACCCGAGGTCCCGAACGGGTGGGTGCGCGTCGCGGTCAAGGCTGCCAGCCTCAACATGCACGACCTGTGGACGTTGCGCGGCGTCGGCATCAAGCCAGAGCAGTTCCCGATGATCCTGGGCTGCGACGGCGCCGGCACCCTCGACGACGGCACCGAGGTGGTGCTGCACTCCGTCATCGGCGACCCGACTTGGTCCGGTGAGGAGACGCTCGACCCGAAGCGCACGCTGCTCACCGAGAAGCACCAGGGTACGTTCGCCGACTACGTGGTCGTCCCGGCCCGCAACGCACTGCCCAAGCCCGCCGGCCTCTCGTTCGCCGAAGCCGCGTGCATGGGCACGGCGTGGCTCACGGCGTACCGGATGCTGTTCGTGAAGTCCGGCCTGCGTCCCGGCCAGACGATGCTCGTGCAGGGCGCCTCTGGCGGCGTTTCGACCGCGCTGATCCAGCTCGGCCGCGCTGCCGGTTTCCGCGTCTGGGTCACCGGCCGCAGCGAGGAGAAGCGCGCGCTGGCCACGACCCTCGGTGCCCACGCCGTCTTCGAGTCCGGCGCGCGCTTGCCCGAACGAGTCGACGCCGTGTTCGAGACCGTCGGCAAGGCCACCTGGTCGCACTCGATGAAGGCGCTCAAGCCCGGCGGCATCGTGGTGATCTCCGGCGCGACGTCCGGTGACGCCTCCGCGGCCGAGCTGCAACGGCTCTTCTTCCTGCAGCTGCGCGTGGTCGGCTCGACCATGGGCACCCGTGAGGAGCTGGGCGACCTCATCCAGTTCTGCGCCCTCAACGACCTCAAGCCGCAGATCGGCGCGGAGCTGAAGTTCGAGGACGCCGAGCAGGGTCTCAAGGCCATGCTCGACGGCGAGACCGCGGGCAAGATCGTTTTCAGCAGGCCGTAAACAGCTCGATCGGCCAAAAATCGTTCTCCTGATTGGTGGGTTCGGACAAACCGCGTGACAGTTGACACGCATAGGTTCGGCCGGACCCACCATCAAGGGAGATGACGGCATGACTACGCAGGGCGTCTTCAGGCGCAAGCCCATCGACCAGATCGCCGACGACAAGGGCGACGGGCTGACCAGAACGCTGGGCCTGTGGCAGCTGACCGCGATCGGCATCGGCGGCATCATCGGCGCGGGCATCTTCTCGCTCGCCGGCGCCGTCGCGAACAAGACGGCCGGCCCTGCCGTGCTGATCTCGTTCCTCGTGGCCGGTATCGCGAGCGCGGCGGCGGCGTTCTCGTACGCGGAGTTCGCGGGCCTGATCCCCAAGGCGGGCAGCGCCTACACCTACGGCTACGCGGTGCTGGGTGAGATCGTCGGCTGGTTCATTGGCTGGGACCTGCTGCTGGAGTACACCGCGATCGTGGCGGTGGTCGCGATCGGCATCTCCGGCTACTTCACCGAGCTCCTCAGCCTGCTCGACATCCATCTCCCCTCATGGATGCTGGGCGCGCCGGGCACGGAAAGCCAGGGCGTCGAACCGGGCAGCTACAAGGTCAACCTGTTCGCGGTGATCCTCTGTCTGTTGATCGCGTACGTGCTGAACCTCGGCATGAAGAACGCGGCGCGGTTCGAGACCACGCTGGTGTACCTGAAGATCGCCGTGGTCCTGCTGGTGATCGGTGTCGGCGTCTTCCACATCGACACCGACAACTACAACCCGTTCTTCCCGTTCGGGCTCAGCGGCGCTTTCACCGGTGCCGCAACGGTCTTCTTCGCGGTGTTCGGCTACGACGCGATGAGCACCGCGGCCGAGGAGTCGAAGGACTCCCAGCGCCACATGCCCAAGGCGATCATCTACTCGCTGGCGATCTCGATGGTCCTCTACGTGCTGGCCTGCCTCGTGCTCACCGGCATGGTCAACTTCAAGGACATCGACGCGGAGAGCGCGTTCGCCACGGCGTTCGCGGACATCGGCTTCCACTGGCTGGGCATCATCATCAGCGTCGGCGCCATTCTCGGCATCACGACGGTGCTCTTCACGTTCCTCCTCGGCGCCGCCCGCGTCGGCTACTCGATGAGCCGCGACGGCCTGCTGCCCAAGTGGTTCGCGAAGACGCACCCCGTGAAGCACGTGCCGTCGCGCATCACCTGGGTGCTGGGCATCGCCTCGGCGATCATCGCCGGGTTCCTGCCCATCGCAGAGGCCGCCGAGCTCACGAACATCGGCATCCTGCTGGCGTTCGTCGTGGTCTGCGTCGCCGTGATCGTGTTGCGCTACAAGCAGCCCGACCTGCCGCGCACGTTCAAGACGCCGGGCATGCCGGTGGTGCCGATCATCGGTGTGATCTTCTCGATCTGGCTGATCACGTTCCTCAACCCGGAGACCTGGCTGCGGTTCGCGATCTGGTTCGTGATCGGCATGGCCATCTACTTCGGCTACTCGAAGCGCAACTCCGTCATGGAGAAGCAGCCCAAGCAGTGACCTGATCATCGAGCACGGACAGCGGCACCGGTCCGAGCCCGATCACCAGGTCGTGGAACGCGCGAACGTCGAAGCGGTCGCCCAGCCGGGCGGCCGCTTCGGCACGTATCCGCTGAATCTCCAGCCGCCCCACCATGTACGCCAGAGCCTGGCCCGGCACCTCGATGTACCTGTCGATCTCGGACTGGATCTCCGGCTCCGGCATCGCGGTGTTCTCGCGCAGGTAGTCGACGGCCCGCTGACGGGTCCAGCCGAACGCGTGCAGCCCGGTGTCGACCACCAGCCGCCCGGCACGCATCCCGTCCAGGCCCAGCATTCCGAGGCGTTGCTCCTCCGACGAGTACAGCCCCATCTCGTCCGCGAGCCGCTCGGTGTAGAGACCCCACCCTTCCAGATATGCCTCGATGAACGCGAACCTGCGCATGTCGTGCATCTCGGTCTCGGCCGCGATGCTCACCTGGTAGTGGTGGCCGGGGACGGCCTCGTGGAACGCCGTCACCTCGGACAGCGTGCGGCTGCGTTCGGTGGCGCCCAACGGGTTCACCCAGTACGTGCCGGGACGGCTACCGTCCAGCGTCGCGGGCTGGTAGAACGCGATCGGGGCCGTCTCCCGTTCCGCCTCGTCCACCAGCCGGACCTGGCACCCGCCCTTCGGCATGCGGCCGAACCACCGCGGCGCCTCGGCCTCGGCCCGTGCGACCGCCTCGACAGCGCTCGCGACCATCTCGTCCTCGTTGTCCCACAACAGTTCCGTGCGCAACCGCCGGAAGATCTCCGAAACGTCGGAGACGCCCCACACCCGTGCACCGATCTCCGCGTACTCCTCGCGCAACGACGCGATGACGTCCAGGCCGAGCTGGTGCAGTTCGGCCGGGGTGTACGAGGTGGTCGTGTAGTTGCGGACGAGGTTGGCGTAGTTCTGCTCGCCCTCGGGCAACCAACAGATCCCGGGCTGGTCGTCGGAACGACCGTCGATCGACGTCAGCACGTCGCGATACCGCGCGAGAGCCGCGCGGATCTCCGCCGACGCCGTGCCTTCCCACTCCTGCACCGGTTCCGCGAGGAAGCTCTCCACCCGCGTCGCGGCAGCCCGCAGGTGCCTGCTCAACGGCCGACGGTCGGAGCCGCGAACCCGCGCGCTCACCTGGTCGACGTACCCCGCGATCTTGTCCCGCCGCTGCGACATGTCCACCCGTGACGACATCATGAGCAGCTCGTTGACCGGCGCCCGCAAGCCCGACGCGACGGTGTGCTCGACCAGCCTGGCGTCGATCCTGGCGACGATCGTCTCGCCCTGGTGCCTGATCACGGCGAGCGTGACGGGGTCCTCGTCGCTCGTCTCCGCCCGGCGCAGGACATCGGCGATCCGCGCCCGCAGTGCCTGCTGTCCTTCAGCGCTGTGGTCCGGGAGCTCGTCCTCCCAGCCCGGCAGGCCGTACATCGAGGCCAGGAACGGCGTGTGGTCCACGACCGCGGCGAACATCTCGTCGGCGAGCGACATCAGGCCCTCCCTGCCCAGTCGGTGACCAGGTCGTTCAAGGTCGAGAGCGGCACCGCGCCGTTCTCCAGCACCAGGTCGTGGAACGCCTTGATGTCGAACCGCGCGCCCATCTTCGTCTCGGCCTCGGCCCGCACCCGCTGGATCTCCAGACGCCCCACCATGTACGCCAGTGCCTGCCCCGGCGTCTCGATGTACCGGTCGACCTCGTTGTTGATCTCCGAGTCGTCCATCGTGGTGTTGGTCCGCAGGTACTCGACGGCCTGCCCGCGACTCCACCCGAATGCGTGCAGCCCGGTGTCGACGACGAGCCGCCCGGCGCGCATCGCGTCGAGGCCGAGCATGCCCAGCCGTGCCACGTCCGAGGAGTACAGGCCCATCTCGTCGGCGAGGCGCTCGGTGTAGAGGCCCCAGCCCTCGATGTAGGAGTCGATGAACGCGAACTTCCGCAGGTTCGACAGCTCGGTCTCGGCGGCGATCGAGAGCTGGAGGTGGTGGCCGGGAGTCGCCTCGTGGAACGCCACGACCTCGGCCAACGTGCGGCTGCGTTCGTTGGCGCCCAACGGGTTCAGGAAGTACGTGCCGGGCCGGGAGCCGTCCATCGCGGCGTCGAGGTAGTACGCGAGCGGGGCGTTCGCGCGGTCGATCTCCGGCACGAACCGGACCTCGCAGCGCGCCTCGGGCAGCCGTCCGAACCACCGCGGCGCCTCGGCCTCGGCCCGCGCGACGGCTTCCACCGCGCTGGCGAGCATCTCGTCTTCGTTGTCCCACAACAGTTCCGTGCGCAGCCGACGGAAGATCTCCGGCACGTCCGAGGTGCCCCACACCCGTGAGCCGATCTCCGCGTACTCCTCGCGCAACGACGCGATCAGCTCCAGGCCCAGCTGATGCAGCTCGGCCGGCGTGTACGAGGCGGTCGTGTAGTCGCGGACCAGCTTCGCGTAGTTCTGCTCGCCCTCTGGCAGCCAGCAGATGCCGGCGTGCTCGTCGTCGCGGCCTTCCAGCGACAGCAGGAACTCGCGGTACCGGGCGAACGCTGGACGCAGGTCCGCGTCGCCCTCCCAT
>JAVXWK010000532.1:0-25556 GCA_032230575.1 Pseudonocardiales bacterium
CGATCCAGGCGGCTGAGGCGATCGCCAAGCAGACGTCGACGGGCTTCTGGGGACCGTCGTGCGGCGGGCGCGACGTCAAGCCGGCGCCGCAACCCGTTGTGCCGCAACCACAGCCTGTCGTGCCGCAACCTGTTGTGCCGCAGCCGGAACCCGCTCCCCAGCCACCGGCGGCCGCGTATTACGCGAACTGCGCGGCGGCCAGGGCTGCTGGTGCGGCACCGCTCTACCGCGGACAGCCCGGCTACCGGTCAGCACTCGACAGGGACAACGACGGCGTCGCCTGCGAGTAGAACCTCAGCGGTGCGCGCGGCTCCAGAGCGCGGGCCAGCCGCCCTTTCCCAGCATCGCGAACGGGATGAGCAGGCCGTGCTCGGCAACGCGCTGCCAGAACAGGTCCACGGGCGCGCCCAGCTCACCCGCCGCGGCGAGGGCGTTCTGCCACGGGCCGTTCTCGTCGGAGAGGTCGCTGGCCGGAAAGCCTGGCACAGTGGTCTTTCCGGCCGCCACCACCGTGTCCGTTGTGGACTGAGGCGTGCAGGTGGTCGCGATCACCAGCGCGCACAACAGCTCGGGAGAGGGGCGGCGGGCCACCGAACGGGCCAGCGCCTCGTCGGCGATCAGGCAGCCCAGAGCCGTGCGGAGTGCCCGCGAGACCACGTCCAGGGCGTGGGCAGGGGCGATTTCCGGGCGACGGACGAGCGCGCGCAGGGTTCGGGGCAGCGGTGAGCCGTCCGTCAGGGTCGAGAGGCGGTCGTACTCGCGCAGTTCCGGGTCCAGGCGGGCCACCGCGGCGGCGAGCGGGCGGGCGCGGGTTGCCTGCCAGACAACGGATGCGTCGAGGCCCGCGGTGAGAGCTGTGCGGAGCAGATCGGTGTGATCTGCCGGGCCCAGGCGTTTCAAGGCGATCACGGCGGCTTCGGGCTCGAAGTCGGCGGACCGGCCGAGAGAACGGGCGAGCCGTGCGTAGGTGCGGCGGGCGGGAGCGACTGAGGTCAGTTCCTGTTCGACAGCAACAGAAAGTGCCTTGGTGAGTTCCAGAGGGAGACGGCCTGCGGCGGAACGGCGGGTCGCGCCACCTCGGGCTCGGAGCGGCGGGACGGGCAGCAGCGGTTCGGGAGCGGACAGGACTGGTGCCGGGATGCTTTCGACCCAGTGCTTGATCTGCTTTTCGAGGGCAGGGGTGACGTCGTCGTTGAAGCGGGCGCGCAGTTCGTAGACGTGCCAGCCGCCGGTGTGGCGGCGGATGTCGAGGTTGGCGACGATGCGGCCGTCGGCAGGGTTGCGGAAGGCGATCAGGACGCACTGACCCTTGCGGGCAACGGCCGCGTACCAGGACTCGCCGATGCAGTTGCCCATGTAGCCGGACCACGCGGCGAGCTGCCGACGGTCGCGGCCCAGCTCGACGGACAGGCCCGCGACGGTCTGCTCGTCCAGCGCCGAGACCTCAGCGGGGATCGGGAACGTGCCGGTGCTCGCCTCGGTGATCACGGCGTCCGCGTTGACGCCGGCGGTCAGGTCCGGCCAGCTGCCGCAGCGGGGTGGTGGGGTGGCGCCGAACATGACCAGCTGGGCCACCTCGGCGGCTGCCAGCGGAACGGAGTCGGCGGGCTGTGGTCCTGGCCTGGCGTAGGTCAGCGCGGGGTAGGGGCGCTCCATGCGCACTCGGGCGCGGTCGGCGCCGTGGAAGGGCGCCAGCGAGTCGGCCAGGTCGGCGAGCCAGAGCAGGTCGTGCGGCGTTTCCGCGGCGGCCGGGTCCTCGGCCAGGCGCTGGGCGAGCGGGAGGGTCGGGGCGTCGGTGTGCTTGTCCGCCAGCGGTGGCTGGTCCCAGGTTTGCGGGGGACGCCAGAAACCTCTTGCCGTACGCCAGTTGTGCAGTTCGGACACGTGCCACGGCTTGCAGGCGTCCCAACAGTTCTCCAGCGGCTGGTCGAGCTCGCCCAGCAGTTCGGTGACCGCGTCGAAGACGACCACACCGTAGTTGCGCGCCATCGCGGTGCGCGTCCGCACGTAGTTCTCGGTCTTGGGGTTGGCCAACCGTTCCGGGCTCAACGCCTGCAGCACCTGGTGGACGTAGTTGCCCGGCCGGGCCGGGTGGCTGTAGGCGCCCTCTGGCCGGCGGGCGGCCGCGGACCGGTCGCCCTCGCTGAGGAAGGAGTCGGCCGCGGCCAGTTCGTCGCGGTGTTGCTCCGCTGCCACCTCGAGGCCCTCGTCGGACAGAGTTCTGGCGAACCGCAGCAGTGCGGTGGCCGCGATGGCGTCCAGCAGCAGACGGCCGAGCTCCTTCGCGGTCCACCAGTTGGGCGGGCGCCAGCGGGCAGCTTCAGCCAGTGTCGGCGTGCCGGTGACCGCCCAGCCGAGGCGTTCGAGGAGCGGTTCGTCGAAGTGGGCGCGGTGGCGTTCGCGGAGCTTGTCGATGTGGTGGGCGCGGGTCTGCGACGACGCTCGGCGCTCGCGGCGCTGCTGTTCGAGCAGCAGCGAGCACACGTGGTCCCACAGGCTGATGATCAACGTCAGGCGCCGCGGGCGTTGATAGCCGGTCAGCAGCCGCGACAGGTGCTCGGCCACCGTCGAAGCCGCGCCGCGCGGGAACGGGTCGATACCGTCAGGCGCGCGCAGGTCGAGCACGTGTTCGAGCTGTTCCGGGCCGAGCAGGTCGGACGCGGCCGAGGCCAGGTGCAGGGCCGCCCAGCGTTGTTCGGCAACTGCCAGATGAGCGGCCGCGCCGACGCGTTTGGTGGCGGACGGACCGAACATCGCGACCAGACTCGCGGCCCGGTCACCCAGGCGGTCGTCGGCGCCGAGGAGCTTCAACGCGGCCAGGACCGCGTCACGACGGTCCCCTTGAGCGCCGGCCAGGCGTGCGGACGTGAAGCCGCCGCCGAGGTCGACCCCGGCACCCGCGGCCGTGTCGGTCAGCAGGCTGAGCTGCTTGACCGCCTCTGCGGGGTCCGCGTCGACAGGGCCGACGGCGACCGGCGAGCCAGGTGGGTGAGCACCCGCGCGGGCGTCCGCGAGCACGGCAGTGCCGCCGGGCGCGGGCAGCCAGCAGCTCACCCCAGGTCCGGCCGTCACCCCAAACGCCAGTGGTATCGACATCGACACCATGATGACGCACCGGCGCCACCGGTTTTAGTGCCGTGAGCTGGGGCGACGGTCAGAAGCCGACGCGTTCGACGAGGTTGCGCGCCTCGCGCGTCTCCAGGTTGGCCTCGGCCTCGGCGAGCGCACCCGGTACCGGGTCCGTCTCCTTCTCCGCGACCCACTCCTCGGGCTTGGGACGTTCGGGCAGCGCGTTCCACTTGTCGTTCATCTACCCAGTGTGCCCGTTACGGGCGCTGACTGTCCGGTGACTGCGGGTGTCAGCGAGATGTCAGCGGCCGCCGAGATGCTGCTCCCAGCGGAAAACAAAATCTTCCCTGCGATAAAGCGGGCTCCGGCAATTTCGGCGGGGCCGGATCCTGCGAAGAAGAGAAGGACACATCGTGCTTAAGAAGTTCACTCTCGTGGCGATGATGGGCGCGCTGATCAGCGTGTCCTTCGGCGCGGCCACGGCCAACGCCGCCACGGCGCGCAACGGTTCCTGTGAGGACGGCGAGTTCTGCCTGTACTACAACAGCGACCAGGCCGGTTCGGTTTCCGACTTCAACACGTCGGTTTCCGACTACGGTGACGAGCAGCCCAGCTGCTACGACTTCAAGGGCGCCGGCAACGGCAAGGGCCTGTGCGTGAAGAACGAGGCCGCCGCGGTCTGGAACCGCACCGACAGCAAGGTGACCGTCTACTTCAACAGCGGTTACGCCGGCCCCAGCCAGACGATCGCGGCCAACACCAAGGCCAACCTGAACTCGACCCTCAAGAACGAGAACGCCTCCCACAGGCTCAACGACGGTGGCGGCACGACGCCTCCCCCCGGTGGCACCTACGGCGCGCCGAACAACAACCCGCACCCGAACGCGACGGCCCGCGCGCCTCAGGCCACGAAGAAGACGCAGTTCGTGGACGACGAGATCCGTCGCCTGACCGGTGAGAAGGACTGCTGGGTGGGCGACTACCGCAGCGGCGAGTCGTCGACGAGCAACCACAACACCGGTAACGCTCTCGACTGCACCATCTCGAACGCGATCGGCACCTACCCGACCACGGCCCAGAAGGAACAGGGCTGGAAACTCGCCAACTGGCTGAAGAAGTACGCGTCCACGCTGGACGTCCGCTACGTCATCTGGCAGGGCAAGATCTGGAGCGTGGCCCGTTCGTCCGAGGGCTGGCGCAACTACACCGTCGCCGGCGACGTGACCGGTGGCCACTACGACCACGTGCACGTCTCGATGCAGAACCCGTACGGCGACTGATCTCGGTCAGTTGAACGAGGCCGCCTGGTCATCGACCAGGCGGCCTTTCTGCTGTGCGGGCAACTCCTTTAGGACCTTTCCAGCGACCACCTTTGTCGTAGCGGCAAGAGACCTTTGTGGCTCGCGGCGACCAGCCCTCCCAGGGTGGACTCGGCACCACAACTGAGGGGGTTGTGGTGAAACAACGTTGGCTGGTGCCGTTCGTGGCGGCAGGACTCATCGCGGGCACGACCGCGGCACACGCGGACGATTCCGTTGTGCGGACCGGATATGGCGTCGTGCGAGGGGAAACAAACGAACACACAAGGGTGTTCGAGGGCATTCCGTATGCCGCGCCGCCCGAGCGGTGGCGCGACCCAGAAGCGCCGCGGAAGTGGGACGGCGTGCGGGATGCGACGAAGCCGGGGTCCGCGTGTGCGCAGCTGCCGGGGGAGTTGCCGGCGGGCAGCACGGCAGAGGACTGCTTGTACCTCAACGTGACGACGCCGGCCAAAGCCAGGAACAAGCCCGTTGTGGTGTGGGTGCACGGTGGCGGTTTCTACATGGGCGCCGGGAGCAACTACGACGCGCGGCGGTTCGCCGAGCAGGGCGATGTGGTCGTCGTGACGGTCAACTACCGGTTGGGGATCTTCGGGTTCTTCGGCATGCCCGGGCTGGAGGGTTCCGGCACGTTTGGGCTCAAGGACCAGCAGGCCGCGCTCAAGTGGGTGCGCGACAACATCGCGGCATTCGGCGGGGATCCGCGCAACGTCACGCTGGCCGGGCAGTCGGCCGGGGCCATGAGCGTCTGCGCGCAGCTCACTTCGCCTGCCGCTGCCGGGTTGTTCGACAGGGCCGTCATGCAGAGCGGGTCGTGCAGGAGCGGGTGGCTCGACAACTTCGAGTACCGCGGTGAGGAGGAAGCGACGATCTTCCAACCCGTCGACGCGTTGGAGGAACACGGGAAGGACATCGCCCAAGTACTCGGGTGTGCGGATGTGGCCTGCCTGCGCGGGAAGACCGCGGAGGAGTTGATGCCGCAGCATTGGGCGTTCATCCAACCTGCTTACGGCACACCGCTTCTGCCTCGGTATCCGGGAGACGCCGTCGAACAAGGCAGGTTCCACAGGGTGCCGGTGCTGAGCGGGACGACGAAGAACGAGGCGACGCCCTGGGCTGCCGCGTACGACACCGGGAAGCCGATGAGCGCCGAGACGTTCGAAGCGGTGGTGAAGGAGACGTTCGGGGAGCGCGCCGGTCAGGTCAAAGCCCTGTACTCGCCGGAGAAGTACGGATCGGCGGCGCTGGCGTGGGCGGCGGTGGTGACCGATCGGATGTGGTCGTGCACCCAGTACGAGACCGCGCGCGGGCTTTCCGCGAAGACCGGCGTATATGAGTACGAGTTCGCGGATCCGAATCCGCCCAAGCTGTCGCCGATTCCGCCGCAGATGCCGTTGGGGGCGCAGCACGCGTCGGACCTGTGGTCGTTCTTCGACCTCGGGCGTGCGCCGAAGTTCACCGAGGCGCAGCAGCGGTTGTCCGACCGGATGATCCACGACTGGGCCAGGTTCGCCCGCACCGGAATTCCGGGGTGGCCGAGGTTCACCGGAAACCACGACCATGTTCAGTCATTCGCGCCGGACGACGTCCGTCCGGTCGATCTGGCAGAAGAACACCATTGTGATTTCTGGAGGGCATGACAGAAATGGCACGACGAGTCCTGGTTGTCGCCGCCACCACAATTCTGACGATCGCTCTGGTTCACCCGGCCGCGAGCGCCGGACCGGTGGGCAGCGGGTGGAGTGAGTACAACCCCGCCTGGAACCTGCAGATCCAGAGCAGCGGCGAGATCAAGAGCTATCCGAGCAGCACGAACAGCGCGACCGGACCCGGCGGGTCGTACCGCAGGGAAGGCGGCGTGCAGACGTTCCGGCTCTTCAACAAGGGATCCAACCGGGTCGAGGCCAGGATCCAGGACAACTACCGCACCGGGCAGCGGCAGTTCGAGGGGGAGCTCAAGGTCACCGCGGGCACCGAGGACGAGAGCGCCATGCAGATCTTCGGCAACGACGGCGACGGCGCCACCACGTTGATGATCAGGTCCTACACCAAGAACGGCGGCACCCTGCGTGGCGGCGGCAAGGACCTGGTCAGCAACATCAACAACAAGTGGGTGCGGATCAACGTCACGCACAACGCCACGTCCACCGGTGGCAGCTACTCGATCTACATCAACGGCAAGCTCGTCCACACCAACAACGGGCCCAAGGGCGACCACTACTTCAAGTACGGCGTCTACGGCACGTTGCAGGCATCGAGCGCGCAGCACGAGTGGCGCAACGTGCACTTCTACCGGAAGTGATCAGGGGCGGAGGTCGTGCACGATCAGTGACGCGGCCAGCAGCCTGATGTCCGCGGGATCGGCCGGGTTGTAGCCGGTCAGCTCGGTGACGCGGCGCAGCCGGTAGTTCAGCGTGTTGCGGTGCAGGTGCAGGCTCTCGGCCGTGCGGTGGCGGTTGTGGTCGCTGCCCAGGAACACCCTGAGCGTGTGCAGCAGGTCGGGGTGTTCGGCCAGCCGGTCCATGACGCGGGCCAGACGCTTGCGGCCGGGTCCTGGACGGCAGAGCTGGTACTCGAGCAGCACGTCGTCCAGGACGTACGCGCCGGGCGGGCGTCCCAGGCGCTGCACCAGTTCCGCGATGTCGGCGGCCTGGCGCGCGGCGGTGGGGACGTCCTCCCGGCTCTCCGCCGCCGCGATGCCGCCCACCAGGCCGATTCCAGCCGCCGTGTGCAGTTTCCGGACCAGGTCGGCGGCATCGGCCAGCTCGGCTTCGAGGCGCTCGGCGGAGGTCGGCAGCAGCACGGTGCCGCCGTCGTGGTCCAGCGCGGAGAGCGCGTGCTTCGGCAGTTCGGCACGCAACCGGCGCGCCGGCGAGCCCTGAGGTGCGGCCTCGACGCGCACGGCCAGAACGACGTAGTGGCTGGACAGTTCGAGCCCGATCCGCTCGGCCAGAGGCTCGGCTTCGCGGCCGGTCAGCAACGCGGCCACCAGCGCGCGGGCCGCCTCGCGGCGTTCGGCGTGCAGGGCCTGCTGCTCGGCCAGGTAGGAGGCGGCGACCGCGGGCACGGCGGCGCTCAGGAACTGCAGCAACGCCGGCACGGTCGCCAGCAGGTCGCCGATCTCGTCTTCTTCGGCGACACCGGCCATCGACAGCCACCCGACGTGCGCGGCGACGTGGTAGGTGCTCAGCACGACGTCGAGCGGCACGCCCTGCTGAGCCCGGCGCACGGCCGTGGCGATCTGGTCGGCCATCTCCTCCGGCGCGGGAGGACGTTGTTCGCGCAGGGCACGCAGGAAGACCTGCAGGTTCCGCGACACCGCCTCGGTGATCTCGCGGTCCACGAGCTGGTGCGGGAGCTGCCGGTACGCGGCAGATCTCGCGAAGAACGCCTCCAGCACCTTCTCGGCGATGCTGGGAATCTGCGTCGCGGCCCGCTCGTAGAGCGGGGCTCGCGGATCCGGTGCCGGGATGTCGACCACCCGGCAGAGGCTCGCGCATGCGGCCGCCCTGGGCCATCGCCCGATTCGGTCTACTTTCCTGGGCACTGTGCACGAACGGACGCTCGAGGCCTTGTGCATCTGACCCAAACGTTTGACCTGTTCGAGTGATGGACGGTGGGGCGGACTTCTGCGTGACGCCAGAATGGGCAGTTCCAACCGGCATGGGCAGGGTGACTTGGCACAGACGGTGAGCAGTGTCCAAGAGTGCATGAAGTTGTTGCTGCGGCGAGGATTCCAGCGGACTGTCGTGCACGACGCGGTGGCGCGCGTGAACGCCGTGATGTTCCGGCGTCTGTGGAGAGGCACGAACGAGACGGTGCTCGCGTACTCCGAGTCGGAGGCGCTGGCCTACCGCGTGCGCGAGGGCGACATCGACCTGGCGGACCCGTTCGTCGTCGATCCGGACGTCTCGTTGTGGCAGCGCGGGGGCGAGTTCCTCGACGTGGCCGGCGAACTGCTCGATCTGCCCCCCGCGCCAGGGCATTCCGCGTTCGAGGCGAGCTGACTACTCCTTGCGGCGCACCATCTCGTTGATCCAGATGGGGGCGAACGGCGAGGTGCAGTTCGGCGGTGTCGGGTAGTCCTTCAGGACTTCCAGCCGTTCGCCGATCTCGATCGCGCGGGCGCGCAGTGAGGGGTGCTCGATGCCGATCTGCGCGAGGCAGTGGTTCATCGCCCACTGCAGGCGCTCCGGCGCGCCCTTCATCTCGGCCTCGATGGTGTCGAGCAGTCCTTCGAGGTCCAGGCCTTCCGGCTGCTTCGCGACACGGTCGGTGGTGAGGGCCCAGCCCGCGCTCGCGACGACGGGATCCGGGTCGGAGAACCACGTCGTGCGCAGGTCTTCGGTGTGCGGGCTCTTCTTCACCACGTAGCTCACGAGCCAGTCGTGGACCTTGGGGCGGTAGGCCTCGCGGAGCATCCTGTCGAGCTCGTCGCGGGTGAACGCCTTGGGGCGGCAGATCAGCAGGGCCAGCAGCCGGGCCGCTGTGTCGCCGGTCGCCCACAGCTCGACGGCGAGGTCCTGCTGGGTCTTGAGGCGTTTGGCGACCGCGCGGAGCTTGCCCAGGTTCACGCCGTGGTCGTCGCCGTGCTTCTCGTTGACCGCGCGTGCCCTCGGGTCGTCCAGCGCGGCCAGCTCGGCCATCACCTCGGTCACCGTGTCCGCCACCTGGGGCCTCCTGTCGGTCGGTGGCGAACAGCCTAGGCGGCTTCTACGAGGAACTGCTGACTTGACTTGCGGGCGGCGCGGCACCGAGCGGTTCCGGGTGCACAATGTGCGCTCCGCGGAGAGGTTGGGGCACAGCGCTTCGGCGGAGATTCGGTAGTCGTGTGATCGGCTGCTCAGACGACTCCTGAGGGGGAGTTGGACAGTGGTGGAGTTCGGGCTGCTCGGCGACGTCGAGGTCCGGGTGGACGGTCAGGTCGTGGACGTCGGGCACGCCCGCCAGCGGTGCGTGCTGGCGGCGTTGCTGGTGGACGCGAACCGCCTGGTGGCCGTCGACGTGCTGGTCGACCGGGTGTGGGGTGAGCAGGTGCCGCACCGGGCGCGCAACGCCGTCGCCGGGTACGTGTCGAGACTCAGACAGGTGCTGCCGTCCGGTGTTCGCATCACCGGCCGGCAGGGTGGTTATGTGCTGACCGTCGACCCGCTTTCGGTTGATCTGCACAGGTTCGACCATCTGGTGCAGCGGGCACGCGTTGAGCCGGAGCAGGCGACTGTGCTGCTCTCCGAAGCACTCGGGCTGTGGCGCGGCGAGCCTTTCTCCACTTTGGACACTCCGTGGCTGGTCGGGGTGCGGTCCTCGCTGGAGGCACGGCGGCTGGCGGCCTTGCTGGATCGCAACGATCTCCTGCTGGATCAGGGACGGCACGGATCGCTATCGGCCGAGCTGGAGGAGCTGGCGACGCTGCTCCCGTTGGACGAACGGCTGGCCGGGCAGCTGATGCTGGTGCTGTACCGCTCAGGACGTCAGGCCGACGCGTTGCTGCGGTACGAGCAGCTGCGGCTGCGGCTGGCGGACGAGCTGGGTACGGATCCCGGGCCCGCGTTGCGGTTGCTGCACAAGCAGATGCTGACCGCGGACGCCGCGCTGACGGTCACTGGTCCGGTTGCCGCGAGACCGGTGCCGAGGCAGTTGCCCGCACCGCCGCGCTCGTTCGCCGGGCGGGGCCGCGAGCTGGCCGCGCTCGACGCGATCATGGAAGGCCGGCACCCGATCGTCGTGTCCGGAACGGCCGGGGTGGGCAAGACGGCGCTGGCGGTGCACTGGGCGCATCGGGTGGCCTCGCGTTTTCCGGACGGGCAGCTCTACGTGAACCTGCGCGGGTTCGACCCCGGTGGCGCGGTGACGGCACCGGGCGAAGCGGTGCGCGCGTTCCTCGACGCGCTCGGCCTGGACCCGCAGCGCATCCCGGCGAGCCTGGACGCGCAGGCCTGCCTGTTCCGCAGTGTGCTGGCGGACAAGCGCATGCTCATCCTGCTGGACAACGCCCGTGACGCGGACCAGATCCGGCCGCTGCTGCCGGGCAGTCCGGGGTGCCTGGTGCTGGTGACGAGCCGGAACCGGTTGGCGGGCCTGGTCGCCACGCACGGCGCGTACCCGCTCGCCCTGGACCTGCTGTCCACGGGGGAGGCTCACGACCTGCTCGTCGACCGGCTCGGGCTGGACCGGCTGCGCGCGGAACCCGATGTCGTCGACGAGATCATCAAGCGGTGTGCGGGGTTGCCGATCGCGTTGACGATCGTGGCGGCGCGCATTGCCTGCACGAGCTTTCCGTTGCGCGCCATCGCCGCTGAGCTGCGGGGTGGGCTCGATCCGTTCGACGGTGGTGACTCGTCGACCGACGTGCGGGCGGTGTTCTCCTGGTCGTACCACGCTCTGGCGCCCGGTGCGGCGCGGCTGTTCCGGTTGCTCGGCCTGCATCCCGGGCCCGATGTTTCCGTTGCTGCTGCTGAGAGTCTGTCCGGTGACCCGGTTCGGCCGTTGCTCGCGGAACTGACGCGAGCGCATCTGCTGACCGAACATCAGCCCGGCCGGTACGTGTTCCACGATCTGTTGCGCGCCTATGCAACCGAACAAGCGTCGTTGCACGACTCGTCTGAGGAACGCCTTGCTGCCACGGGTCGTCTGCACGACCACTACGTGCACACCGCGCACGCCGCTACCCGGCTGCTGAGCCCGACGCGGGACGTGATCACTCCGCCGTCGCCTCGTGCCGGTGCGCATCCGTCGCAGCCTGCCGACTTCGCGCAGGCCCTGGCGTGGTTCACCGCCGAGCACCACGTCCTGCTGGCGGTCGTCGAGCACGCCGCACTTGCCGGACTCGACACGCACGCCCGGCACCTGGCTTGGGCGCTGGCCGAGTTTCTGGAACGCCGTGGCCACTGGGCCGATCTCGCGCTGGTCGGCCAGGTCGCGCTGGCTGCCGCAGTGCGGTTGGCGGATCCCTTGGCGCAGAGCCATGCGCACCGGTACCTGGCCAGGGCGAGCACGCAGCTGGATGCGTTGGACGAGGCACACACGCATCTGCAACGGTCGCTCGACGTGTCCGGTGAACCCGTCGGGCAGGCGCTGACGCATCGTGAGCTCGCGTACGTGTGTGAACGGCAGGGGCAGCACGACCAGGCGTTGCACCACTCCTCGCGGGCTTTCGACCTGTACGCGGTGGCCGGGCACCGGCGCGGGCAGGCGGGCTCGCTCAACGCCGTGGGGTGGTACCAGGCGTTGCTCGGTGACTTCGAGAAGGCGTTGACGTCGTGCGAGGCGGCGCTGGGGTTGCTGGAGCCCGACGACCTCGACGGGCAGGCGTCGACGTGGGACAGCCTCGGCTACATCCACCACCACCGGGGTGATCACCGCGAGGCCATCGGGTGCTACCAGCGGTCTCTGGACGTGTTCCGGTCGCTGGGCGATCACTACTGGACCGCCGACGTGCTGATTCACCTGGGGGACAGTCATCTCGCGGCTGGTGATGCCGTTTCGGCCGGGGTGGCGTGGAAGGAGGCGCTGGGGATTCTGGAGGATCTCGGTCATCCGCACGCCGACGCGGCCCGATCGAGGCTCAGTCCAGCGCCGCGATGATCGGGCACTGCTCCTGGACCCCGTTGGCGGCGACCTCCAGCAACGCCAGGCGGACGCGGTCGAGGTCGCGCAGCCGTTGCTCGATCTCGGCGACCTTCTCGGTGATCACGTCACCGAAGTCGTCCCCGGCTGCCCCGGACACGGCCAGGATCTGCTCGACCTCGGCCAGGGTGAAGCCGAGACGCTGGGCGCGGCGGATGAACTTCAACCGCCGCAACGCCTCGCGGTCGTAGTGGCGGTAGCCGCCGTGGGTGCGGGCGGTGGGCGTGACGAGGCCGCGACGCTCGTAGAACCGCACGGTGCTGATGCCCACCTCGGCGGCGCGGGCCAGTTCGGATATGCGCACCACCGGAAACTACCTCCGTACCAACGCGCGCAGCTGGGCCGCGCCCCAGAACAGCTCCAGGGCCAGGAACACCGCCAGCACCGGCGTCTGCCCGTGCCACAACGCCCACGCGAACCAGAGGCTGAACAGCGCGCGCCCGGCGGTGTCGATGCCGATGAGCAGCGGTTCGGGCTTTTTCCAGCGCGCGATCGACCACATCACCACCACCGTGCCGAACAGCGTGGCGAACAGGAGGGTCATGGGGTCGGAGGTGGGCGTGCCGAACAGGCTCAGCACCGCGCCGGCCGTCCACGGCGTGAGGAAGGCGGCACTGGCCACCAGGTCGTACAGCGCACCGGCTCGGCCCCACCGGGCCACGTCTCGGGTCATGGCGATCACGATGGACCCTGCACCTTGGTGCAAGGTCAACCCAGTGCGCTGGTGTTCAGTGTGGAAGCGGATGGTCCGGTGCGGTCAGGCGACGGCGCGGCGGGCGCGGCGGCGGGCGATGAACGGCAGGAACCACATGTAGACGCCGGTGCCCATCAACACGAAGAGCGGCAGCAGCGGGACGTAGGACACCCAGATCACGGAGTTGTTCACGGTCAGCGCCACGGCTGTGAACACGACGGTGGCCATGAAGACCATGCTGACCACGCGGTGGAACTGCCGGATCCCCTTGGTGCCGCTCATGTCGTCCTCCCAGGTCGGTGTGTTGTGGACAACGTTAGGAGCAGCCGGTCGCCCGCGCTTCTCGATTCCTGATCGGATGACGGCCCTAGTAGGTTGCACGGCATGCAGTACACGTCCCCCGTGCTGGTGGGCCGGAGCGAGGAGACATCAGCACTGAGGGCCGCGGTGGTACGGGCCGAGCATCGTCGCGGTGGCGCGGCGTTCCTGGTGGGGGAACCGGGAATCGGCAAGTCGCGGCTCGCGTCGGAGATCGCCGGCCACGCCTCGCGGCGCGGGTTCCGCGTGCTCAGAGGACGGGCCAGCCGCGCCGTGCCGTTGCGGGCCTTGTGCGAGGCGGTTCTGTCGGCATTTCGCAAGACGGTTCCGGACGAGAAGCAGCTCGGCGCGTACCTGCCCGTGCTGCTCAGGATGACTCCGGACGCGCCCGCGGGAATGCCGGATCCGGCCGTGGTGAGGGCCGAGGCGGTGCTGAGGCTGCTCACGGCCGAGAAAACCGTTGTGGTGCTTGAGGATCTGCACGACGCGGACGACGAGACGCTGGCCGTTGTCGACTACCTGCTCGACAACCTCGCGGACGAACCCGTCCTGCTCCTGGCCACGCTGCGGCCGCATCCCGATGGAGCGCACCAGCTCGCGCACGCGGCCGCGGCGCGCCGGGTCGCGGGTGTGGTGCGGCTCAACGGGTTGACGGACGCGGAAGTCGCCGAGCTGGCACGTCAGTGCCTCGGCGAGCCCACGCCGGAGGACGTGCTGGCGAAGCTCACCAAGATCGCGGACGGAGTGCCGTTCGTGGTCGAGGAGCTGCTCAACGGTGACCTGCAGGCCGGTGTGCCGCCCACGGTCGCGGCCGCCACCCTCGCACGGGTCAACGCGCTCGAACCCGGCTGCGTCGCGCTCCTGGAAGCTGCCGCGATCTTCGGCAGCACCTTCCCGCTCGACGTCGTCGAAGCCATGACAGGACTGGACAACGCCACAGAACTGCTGCATCAGGCCGAACGCGCGCAGTTGGTCAACGGCCACACGTTCCGGCACGCGCTGACCGCCGACGCGATCCGCGGCCGCATGACGCCGACGGCCAGGGCGACGCTGGCACGCACCGCCGCTCAAACCACGGAATCCTTGCGCCCCAACGAGTTGGAGCTCATCGCGGAACTGTGGGCAACAGGCGGCGACAACAGGAAAGCCATAGGCCGCCTCACCAAAGCGGGACGGCACGCGGCCGCGCTGGGCAGGTTCGGCACCGCCGTGGAGCTGCTCGAACGCGGTCAGGCGCTGCAGGGCACCGACCCGGATCTCGCCGCGGACCTCCTCGACGCACTCGCGGCCGTCCTCCCGCTGGCCGCGGTGGTCGTGCCCGCGGACAACGGCGCACGGGCTTTCGCGTTGGGAGAACGACTTCAGCAGGCTCTCACCGCGTCCAGAGCCAACCCGGAACGCAGAGCCGTGGTGCGCCTGGCCCAGGCGAGGGTCGCGGCCGTCGCGGGGGAGTGGGAACGCGGGCTCGACCTGATCGCGGCCGCCAAGGAGACCTGCGCGGCGGTCGACGTCGTCAAAGCCACGCTCCTGCTCGGACTCAACCAGCTCGACCTCCTGCCCAAGGCCCGCGAGCTCGCCGAACGCGCGGCGGCGACCGGAACTCCGGAGATCGTGTGCGAAGCCCTCGAGGTGCTCACCCGGTGCACGAGAGGCCAGGACCTCGCCGAGGCACGGCAGCACATCCAGCGCTGGCTGCAGGTCGCCGAACAGCACGGGCTCGCGGCGTGGCGGCTCAGAGCGTTGCTGGAGCTGGGAATCACCGACAAGTACCTGACCGTCGGCGTCGACACCCTGCACGCGGCCAGGCGCGCGGCCGAGAACGCCGGTGCGATAGTGATCATGATCGCCGCCGACCTGCACCTCGGCGCGACCTACATCGTCCGCGGCGAGTACGACAAGGCGGCGGAACACGGTGCCAACGCGAAACAAGCCGCGGAGAAGCTGGGTCTGCACGCGTTGAGAGCGCTCGCGATCGCCATCGAGGCGGGCATCGCGTCCACGCACGGCAACCGCAAGGCGACGGACCAGGCGTTGGTGCAGCTGCGCGACCACGGCGGATCCGAGGAGATCTGGGCCTACAGCTCGGCGATCTGCGCACTCATGGAAGAGCAGTACGACCGCGCGCTGGCCGAGTTCGACGCGATCGAAGGCGAGGTCACGGAACCGCGAATCCTGCGCGGCACCTTCTACCAGGGCCCGCGCCTGCTGGTCAGGGTCGCGCACGGCCTCGCGAACTGGCAGGAGTACGAACGGCTCGCGGACTCCCACCTCTCCCAGGTCCAGCTGCACCGCACGTACTTCGCGTGGAGCCGCGCGATCCTGCTCGGCCGCGACGGCCAGACAGCCAAGGCGAACGCCGCCGCACAAGAAGCACTCGACCTCAGCACCGGACTCGGCCTGCCGCGCTACCTGGGGCTGCGGCTCGCCGGACCGGCCGCGCTGGCCGACGGCTGGGGTGAGCCGCTGGAGTGGTTGCGCGAGGCGGAGGAGCACTTCCACCGGTTCGACGTGCCGGCCGCCGCCGCGTGCCGTGCGTTGCTGAGAGAAGCAGGCGCGCCGCGGCAACGACGGCGGCGCGACCACGGCACCGTGCCCGCCGAGCTGCGCAAGGCCGGTGTCACGGTCCGGGAGTTCGAGGTGCTGCGGCTCGTCGTGGAACGGTTCGGCAACGCCGAGATCGCCGAACGGCTGTTCCTGTCCCCCCGAACGGTCGAGCGCCACGTCGCCAGCCTGCGCGTGCGCACCGATCAGGCGTCCAGGGCCGACCTCATCCGCTACGCCCGCCCGCTAATTGAGGGGTCCACCCGCATGTAGGCGCGCATGAAGATCGGCAGACTTCTCCACAAGCCCGAGTGATGCCGGGTGTTCGAGGAGGGGCAGCGAGATGCGTGCAAACGGCTGGCCTGGTCCAGTGCGGCGCTGAGGTGAGCGGCGACGCTGGACGCGGTGGGGTGTCCAGCGCCGTCGTGACCGATGGCGGAAACTTTCTCGGCGCGAGATGTCGATACCGCCGTCTCCCGTTCGACGCACTGACAGAACACCACGTCAGAACAGCCAAGGAGAACTCCGATGCGCACCCTGATCGCCACCGCGTTCGTCTCGCTCGACGGCGTCGTCGAAGCCCCCGGCGGTGAGCCCGGGCACCGCAGCTCCGGCTGGACCTTCAAGGACATCGAGTTCGACGAGGCCGCCTACGAGATCAAGGGCCGCGAGCAGGACGAGGCCGCGGCGATGATGATGGGCCGGGTCAGCTACGAGGCGTTCTCGCCGGTGTGGCCGACCCTCGACTACTTCCCGAAGTACAACGTGATCCCGAAGTACGTCGTCTCCAGCACGCTGAAGGAAGACCAGCTCGTCGACAACTGGGGCGACATCACGATCCTGCGCTCGCTCGACGACGTGGCCGCGCTGAAGGAGACCGACGGCGGCCCGATCTCCATCCACGGCAGCGCGACGCTGAACCGCAACCTGTCCGACGCGGGCCTGATCGACCGCTACCACCTGCTGGTGTTCCCGGTGCTGCTCGGCGCGGGCAAGCGGCTGTTCAGCGAGACCGACAAGGACAAGCAGCTGCTCGAGGTCGTCGAGAGCGAGTCGTACTCCAACGGCATCCAGAAGCTGGTCTACGACGTCGTGCGCTGACGCACCAGTTCGTCGAGGCGGATCCACGCCGGCGAGTAGTCACGGACGTGCTGTCCCAGCAGTGACTTCTCGTCGGCGGACAGCACCTCGTGGACGGTCTGCGCCGCTTCCCGTCGCAACCTGGCCGCCATGACGTCGGCCAGGCCGTGCAGGCGCGGGTCGGCCGGATCCCAGTCGTGGGCCCGGTCGTAGGTGACGTAGAACTGGCGGAACTCCGGATCCGCCAGTTGCTCCCGCTTCTGCGCGATCCACCCCAGCGCCTGGTCCGGGTAGCTCGCCGCGAGCACGATCCACCCGTCGCGCTCGAACCGCACACCGCGTTCGCTGACGCCGAGTTCCCGCAGCCCGTCCAGGTAGTCCGTGATCTCGGCGGGCAGGAACATCCGGTCGCCCGCCTGCAACGCGGCGACGCCTCGTTTGCGTTGCCGCAGCTCATCGATCTGCCTGTCCAGTGCTTGGCCGATCTCGCCGATCGCCGTGGCGAACTCGTCCGGCGTCGCCCGCATCAACTCGTGGACGCGGGTCAGCGGCACGCCGGCGGCGGTCAGGGTCCTGATGCGGATCAGGTCGACGACGGCCTGGGCCGGGTAGCGCCGGTAGCCGGACGCGTCGCGCTCCGGTTCGGGGAGCAGGCCGGTCTGGTGGTAGTGGCGGACCGCTCGCACCGTGACGCCGACGTACCCGGCCAGTCGCTTGATCGTGAGCACGCCTCATTCTGGGGCTTGACCTTGACGGTGCGTCAGCCTTCGAGCATTGCCGCATGTTCACGAACTGGCATCGCCCACTCCTGCTCAACACCCTGCTCATGCTCGGGCTCGCGCCGGCGTCCGCGATCGGGATCTTCGCCGACGACCGCACGCTGCTGGGCGACCCGATCTGGTTGAAGCCGCTGAAGTTCGGCCTCGCCTTCGCCCTCTACTCGGGCACGCTGTCGTGGCTGCTCAGCACGCTCACCCGCGCTCGTCGTCCCGGCTGGTGGATGGGCACGCTGTTCGCGGTGGCCGCGTTCGCCGAGGTCGCGGCGATCACCCTGCAGGCGGCGCGCGGCACGTTCAGCCACTTCAACACTTCGACCGACCCGATCACCCTGCTCGCCACCCAGATCTTCACCAGCGGCGTGGCGGCGTTGTTCCTGCTGCAGCTGGCCATCGTCACGTTGGTGCTGTTCCAGCGCGGCGGCGACCGGGTGTTGATGAGGGCGGTGCGCTGGGGTCTCTCGCTGGCCACCATCGGGATGATCCTGCCGGTGTACTGGATGGCCACCGAGATCCACCAGCGCACGGTCACCGACGCCAACGGCGCCGAAATCGTGATGTACCAAGGGCACGACGTCGGCGCGGGCGACTTCCGGGTGCCGCACTTCATCGGCCTGCACGGGATCCAGGTGCTGCTCGTCATCGCGTTCCTGTCGAGGCGACTGGACGAACGGGTGCGCGCGCGGCTCGTCGGTGTCGCCGCGGTGGCCTACACCGGGCTGCTGGTCCTGGCGATCTGGCAGACGGCACGCGGGCAGTCGCTGCTCCAGCTCGTCAGTCACTGACGATGTCCACGACACCCAGGAACGAGTCGACGAGCCAGGTCGGGTTGGCGCTGAGCAACTGTTCGACGCTGTGCACGCCGTACGTGACGCCGATCGACGACATGCCTGCCCCGTGCGCCATCAGCACGTCGTGCGTCGTGTCGCCGACCATCACCGCGTTCGCCGCAGACACCCCAAGGCGTTGCAACACAACGAAACCGGACTCCGGATCGGGCTTCGGCCTCGACACCTGGTCCGCGCCGACGACGACGGAGAACTCCTCGCGCAGACCGGCGGCGACGAGCAACGCCTCGGCGTTCACGAGGTACTTGCTGGTCGCGACGGCGAGGAGGAAACCGTCCTCCCGCAACGACCGCAGCCCGTCGGCCACGCCCGGGAACACCAGCTGCGGCGCTTTCGGCAGCACGATCTCGCGGAACGTCGACAGGTAGAGCTCGACGCACCTCGCGACGACCGGGTCGTCGTCGGGGATCCCGAGCACCTTCGCGAACGCCACGGGCAGCGGGAGCCCGATCGTGGCGCGGATCGAGCCGGAGTCCACAGTGGGCAGATCGAGCTGGGCGAACACCGCGGTGAACGTCGTGACGATCCCGCGCGGGGTGTCGACGAGCGTGCCGTCCAGGTCGAAGATCACGCAGCGGCTCATGACCGAAACATACTTCCAAAGGCTCGAACCGCTCCAGAATTTCGCCGCAGAACTCGTTGCTTCGGAGGCGAATGGTTGCCGGATCATCTCCGATGAGGTTGGGTGAACGGCAACTTCGAGGGCGGGGGCCACGAGGATGAATGTGCTGGAGTACGTGGCGGACCGCTGGGATCGGCTGTCACTGCAGGCGTTGTTGCACGTCAGCGCCGTTGTGCAGTGCACAGTTCTGGCGACCGTCATCGGCGTGGTGATCGGCGTCGCGGTGTATCGCAGCCCGGTCGGATCCGCGCTGGCCACGGCCTTGGCGAGCACGATTCTCACCATTCCGTCGTTCGCGTTGCTCGCGTTGCTGATTCCGGTGTTCGGGCTCGGCGCGGACACCACCGTCGTCGCATTGGTGCTTTACGCGTTGCTGCCGATCGTGCGCAACACGATCGTGGGACTCGCCGGAGTGGATCCCGCGGTCAGCGATGCCGCCAGAGGTATCGGAATGAGCAGAACCGGGGTGCTCACGCGCGTCGAACTGCGGTTGGCGTGGCCCGCGATTCTGGCTGGAATGCGTGTCGCGACGCAGATGCTGATGGGTATCGCGGTCATCGCGGCCTATGCGAAAGGCCCAGGGCTCGGTTCCGAGGTGTTCTCCGGGCTCGCCAACGCGGGCAGCGCGAACTCGTTGAACCAGGCCATCACCGGAACCGCCGGAGTGGTGGTCCTCGCGTTGTCGCTGGACGGGATTTACGTGCTGGTCAACCGTTTCACCGTCTCCAGGGGTGTCCGTGGCTGAAAAGGGCAGTGAGATCCGGCTCGACCACGTGACGAAGCGGTATCCCGGGCAGAAGGCGGCCGCGGTCGAGGACTTCTCGATGGTCGTGCCGGCCGGGCAGATCGTGGTGTTCGTCGGGCCGTCCGGGTGCGGCAAGACCACGACGATGCGGATGATCAACCGGTTGATCGAGCCGACGTCGGGCACGATCACGATCGGCGGCGAGGACGCGCTGAAGATCGACCCGGACGACCTGCGGCGGCACGTCGGCTACGCGATCCAGCAGGCCGGGTTGTTCCCGCACTTCACGGTGGCGCAGAGCATCGGCATCGTGCCGGGGCTGCTGGGCTGGGACAAGAAGAGGATCGCCGCGCGCGTCGAGGAGATGATGGACCTCGTCGGGCTCGACCCAGGTGAGTTCGCCGACCGGTTCCCGCGTCAGCTCTCCGGCGGTCAGCAGCAACGGGTCGGGGTCGCGCGGGCACTGGCCGCGGATCCGCCGGTGCTGCTGATGGACGAGCCGTTCGGCGCGGTCGACCCGATCACGCGCGGGCACCTGCAGGACGAGTTGCTGCGCCTGCAAGGGGAGTTGCACAAGACGATCGTGTTCGTCACGCACGACTTCGACGAGGCGGTGAAGCTCGGCGACAAGATCGCGGTGCTCGGTGACAGGTCGACGATCCTGCAGTACGACACGCCCGACGCGATCCTGGCCAACCCGGCGGACGACACGGTGGCCGGGTTCGTCGGTGCCGGTGCGTCGCTGAAAGCCCTGACGTTGATGAGGGTTCGCGACGTCGAGCTGGGCCAGGCGGTGATCGCTCGCGCCGACGCCGCTCCGTCCACTGTGGAGCTGGGTGAGGAGAAGTTCGTGCTGGTGCTCGACCAGCGCGACCGGCCGTTGCGGTGGGTGCACCAGAAGGAACTGCGGAACGCCAGGTCGTTGGCAGGCATCGGACGGCCCGTGCAGGACTCGGTGACGCTGCAGTCGACGCTGCGGGACGCCCTGGAGGCGATGGTCAACGAGGGCGGGCGCGCGGTCGTCACCGGCAGCCGCGGCGAGTACGTCGGCACGCTCGACCTCACGACGGTGACCGAGGTCGTGCAACGGTTGCGGGCGAGCGCATGACGGCCGAGAAGATCAGGTTCTGGGCGCAACCCGTAGCGGTGCTGCTGATCGTCGGCGGTGTGCTGGCGTGGGTGTTCTCCAGCACCTTGACGGCTACCGAGAAGAGCACGCTCAACGCGTCGTCGTTGCTGACCGCGCTCGGCGACCATCTGCTGATGACGATCGTGGTGACCGCGATCGTCGTGCTGGTCGCGGTTCCGGCGGGGGTCGTCGCCACCAGGCCGTGGGCGCGCTGGCTCGCCCCGGTGTTCCTGGCGGTGGCGAACGTCGGCCAGGCCGCGCCCGCGCTGGGCGTGCTGGTGCTGTGGTTCCTGCTCACCGGTGCCTCTGGCGGGCTGTGGGTGGCCGCGCTGCCGCTCGCGTTCTACTCGCTGCTTCCGGTGCTGCGCAACACGATCGTCGGCCTGCAGCAGGTCGATCCGTCCCTTGTGGACGCCGGGCGCGGCATCGGCATGTCGGCGCCGGGAGTGCTGTGGCGGGTCGAGTTCCCGTTGGCGACACCGCTGATCCTCGCGGGCCTGCGCACCTCGCTGGTGCTCGCGGTCGGCACGGCGACGTTCGGGCTGTTCGTCAACGCGGGCGGGTTCGGGTTGCTGATCGACACCGGCTACAAGCTGAACCTGATGAAGGTGCTGGTCACCGGTTCGGCGCTGGCAGCGGGACTCGCGCTGCTGGTCGACTGGGCCGGCGCGGTCCTCGAACAGTGGCTCGGCCCCAAGGGGTTGCGATGAAACGCCTTCTGCTCGTGTCGATGCTGCTGCTGGGCGGCTGCGGACTCGACGTCAACACCGCGTTGCCCTACCAGGTTTTCCCGGGTTCCATCCAGCCGGAGTCGTCGCTGAAGGGCGTCGAGATCACCGTGGGGTCCAAGGACTTCACCGAGAACATCCTGCTCGGGTACCTGGCCGAGATGGCGTTGTCGGCGGCCGGCGCGGACGTCGTCGACCTGACCGACCTGAAGGGCTCGCAGACCGCCCGGCAGGCGCTGCTCAACAGCGAGGTCGACGTCACCTGGGAGTACACCGGCACGGGCTGGATCAACTACCAGGGCAACGAACTTCCCGTGCCCGGCGGCGAACAGGCGCAGTACGACGCGACGAAGAAGGCGGACCTCGAACAGTTCGGCGTCGAGTGGCTCGCCTACTCGCCGTTGAACGACCAGTACGCGTTCGCCGTGACCGAGGCCTACGGTTCGCAGCACGATCTGAAGACGACCTCGGACCTCGCCGCGTTCCTCGCGAAGAACCCGGACCAGGCGGTGTTCTGCCTGGAGACCGAGTTCACCAGCCGCCAGGACGGTTTCCCGGCGGCGCAACGCACCTACGGCTTTCCGGCGACCGAGGTGAAGAATTTCGGCATCGGCACGATCTACTCGGCGGTCGCGTCCGGCACCTGCCCGGTCGGCGAGGTGTTCACCACGGACGGCCGGATCGCCGCGCAGAAGCTCCGCGTGCTCGACGACGACAAGAAGGCGTTCCCGCAGTACAACGTCGCTCCGACCGTGCGGGCGTCGTTCCTGGCCGGCCATCCGCAGATCCGCGGCCCGCTCGAGACCGTCAGCCGTGCGCTGACCAACGAGCAGATGATCGAGCTGTGCCGTCAGGTGGACGTGGAGGGCAAGGACGCGGGCGCCGTCGCGAGGGACTGGATGGTGTCGAAGGGTTTCATCAGGACGGACTGAGCGCCTTGACCAGGACGTCCGGCAACGCGATGGTGCCGTGCCCCTCGGTCGACACCGTCGCGTAGACGACACCACCGCTGCAGACGATCTCCCCGTCGCGGCGGAAGGCGAAGCCGAGCGTGAAGCTCCTGCCGCCGATCCGGGACGTGCTGATCTCCACCTCGATCGTGTCCTGCGCCCTGACGCTCGCGCTGAAATCGATGTCCACGTGCACGACGTGGGTGTCGAACCCCAGGCCCGGCCAGTCGGCGTGAGGCAGGCCGCCGCGGGCGAAGAAGTCGTTGACCGCCTCGCCGACATGGCCCAGGTACCACATGTAGAACATGACGCCCTGGCCGTCGATCTCGTGGTACCTGGGCGTGAAGCGGTAGCTCACCGCATGGCCTTCCCGACCGGCGGGATCACCGAGATCATCGACGCGGCCAGCCACAGCAGCAGCGCGATACCGGGCACGATGATGAACGTGCCGGCGTGGTTGATCGCCAGTCGCACGATCGCCACGACGTAGTAGATCGACACGAGGAACCCGAGCCCGGCGAGGATCCAGCGCGCGAACCCGAGCCGTGCGAACAGCAGCGCGGTGAGCAGCAGCACGACCCCGCCCGCGGTGTAGGTGGCCGCGATCGCCGCGTCACCGTTGCCGATGACGTCGTGCGGCAGGATGATCCCGATCAGCGCGACGGCGGCCTCCGGCGTCTGGCCGACTCCCTTGCCCTGCTCGGAGTTGAGTCCTGCCAGCACGAAGCACAGCACCGACACCACCAGCCACAACCCGCCCGCGAGGAACGCGGGTGCGATGCTCGGCCTGGGCGGAGGACCCCACTGCGGCTGCTGCGGCTGCCAGCCCTGGTTCGGATGCACGAAGGTCACGATACGAGCCCCGGTGCCCGCGCGGATGCCATTCGGCCGCGAATCGACCCCTACGAGTTCTTGCGATCGGTGTGGCCCAGCGACCGTTCCGGCGCCACCCGGTCGCGCACCAGCTGCTTGAGCACGGCGAGGTCCGGGAAGCCCTCCTGCTCCTTGCGCGACCACACGGTCTCGCCGTCGAGCCGTACGTCGAACACGCCACCGGTGCCGGGGATCAGCGCGACCTCACCCAGCTCGGTCGTGAACGTGGTCAGCAGCTCCTGCGCGGTCCACCCGGCTCGCAGCAGCCACCGGCACTGGGTGCAGTACTCGATCTCCAGACGCGGCGTCCTCATCTCTGCGTCTCGACAGAGACCCCCGCGCGGGTCGCGTCGGCGCCCCAGCTGGCCAGCAGCTGCAGCGCCTCGGCCGACGGCGTGCCGGGTTCGGCGTGGTAGGTGGTCAGGAACAGGTCGGGCTCGCTGGGCATCCTCAGCGACTCGTACTGCAGCGTCATCTCGCCGACGAGCGGGTGCTTGAGGACCTTGACGCCGAAGCTCTTCTCCTTGACGTCGTGCTTCGCCCACAGCTGCCGAAACAGCTCGCTCCTCACCGACAGCTCGCCGATCAGGGCGGTGAGCTCGGGGTCGTTCGGGTAGCAGGCCGCGTCCATCCGCAGAAACCCGACGACGTCCGCGGCCTTGCTCTCCCAGTGGACGAAGAGCTGCTGGTAGGAGGGCTGCAGGAAGATGAACCTGGCCCAGTTCCGCTCGCGCGGCTCCAGCTGGCCCCAATCGCCGAACAGTGCCGCCGCCATCGGGTTCCACGCGAGCACGTCCGAGCGCCGTCCGCCGACATACGCGGGCACGCCGACGCTGTCGAGCAGGTGCTTCAGAGCCGGGCGCACCTGGGAGCGAGCGGACTTCTTCTTCCTGCCGCCGTACGGGCACGCCGTCAGGTTGCGCAGGTACGTGTGCTCGGCCTCGTTCAGCCGCAGCGCGCGGGCGATCGAGTCGATGACCTCGTCGGAGACGTTGCGTCCGTTGCCCTGCTCAAGACGCGTGTAGTAGGCGACCGAGACACCTGCGAGCTGCGCCAGTTCCTCACGGCGCAGGCCCGGCACGCGGCGGGTCCGGCCGTAGCGGGGCAGCCCCACGTCGTCGGGCGACAGCCGCGCTCGACGGCTGCGCAGGAACTCGCTCAGCTCGGTGCGCGGATCGACGGTCATGTCCCCGAGTATCCCCGGGCCAGGAGCGTCGTGCCTGCTACTGCCAGTAGTAGGTACAGCAGACGTACGAAAACCAGGGGTCTGGGTGGGGCCTCGCGAACTCGGCAGTGTTCCCGGTGACACGACGAAACCGAGGAGAAACCCTGATGAGCACCGTCGCTGCCTACGCCGCTCCCGCACCCAAGGCACCGCTGGAGCGCACCACCATCGAGCGTCGCGCGGTCGGCGCGCACGACGTTCTGATCGACATCAAGTTCGCGGGCATCTGCCACTCCGACATCCACCAGGTCAACGAGGGCTGGGGCGAGGCGATCTTCCCGATGGTCCCCGGCCACGAGATCGCCGGCGTGGTCGCCGAGGTCGGGTCCGAGGTGACGAAGTACGCCGTCGGTGACCGGGTCGGCGTCGGTTGCATGGTCGACTCGTGCCGCGAGTGCGACAACTGCCTGCGCGGCCTGGAGCAGTACTGCACCGGCGGCAACACGATGACCTACAACGGCATCGACAAGAACGGCGACGTCACCTACGGCGGCTACTCGAAGCAGATCGTGGTGGACGAGAACTTCGCCGTGCGGATCCCGGACGGCCTCCCGCTCGACGTGGCCGCGCCGCTGCTGTGTGCGGGCATCACGCTGTACTCGCCGCTCAAGCAGTGGGGCGTCGTGCCGGGCAAGAAGGTCGCCATCGTCGGCCTCGGCGGGCTCGGCCACATGGGCGTCAAGATCGCCGCCGCGCTCGGCGCCGAGGTGACCGTGCTTTCGCAGTCGCTGCGCAAGAAGGACGACGGGCTCAAGCTCGGCGCCCACGACTTCCGCGCCACCAGCGACCCGGCCACGTTCACCGAGCTGGCCGGCAAGTTCGACGTGGTCGTCTCGACGGTGTCCGCGCCGCTCGACTTCGGCGCCTACCTCGGGCTGGTGAAGACCGGCGGGGCGATCGTGAACGTCGGCGCGCCGGAGGAGCCGATCTCGCTGAACCTGTTCGGACTGATCGGCGGCCGCAAGACGCTCGCCGGTTCGATGATCGGCGGCATCGCGGAGACCCAGGAGATG
>JAVXWK010000640.1:0-3309 GCA_032230575.1 Pseudonocardiales bacterium
AGCGCCACGAGCCGACGCCTGCCGTCGATGGTCAACGCGAGGTCGTCGCCCACGCGCGCGAGGTCGAGCTCCGTGTCGTCCGTCAGCGGCAACGCGATCCGCAGCGAGTATCGGGCGTCAAGACCACGCCCGCTGCCCGACACCTCCAGCAGCGATTCCGATACGGCAGCGCCGGGCAACGGGTCCTCGGAGCCGTAGAGCTGCGAGGCGACCTCCAGCAACGCCGGCACGCCGACAGGTTCCGAAGCGCGGTGGTCGACCGTGCGGATCTCGCCGATCCCGGTCAACTCGGCCAGCACCGCGTCCTGCTCGTGCCGCCGCGTCCGCAACCAAGTGGCAGCGGCACCGCGCGCGGAACCAGGCGAGGGCACCAGCCGGTTCGCGATCACGCTGTCGACCCGGATTCCCTGCAGTGCCAACGCGGTGAGCGTTCGCCGGGTCTCGGCGGCCACGACCCGTTCCGGCGTCAGCACCAGCCGCACCGAGCACGACGAAGGATCCGAGAGCATCGTCCGCAACGAGTCCAGCCGCTCGGCGAGCCGGCTCAACGCATCCGCCGTCGCGTCCCACTTCTCGACGGTCCCGGTACCCGCGACGCCGGCCAGCAACCCGCGCACCACCCGCCGATGAGTCGGGAAAAGCCTCTCCAGATACCCCGCGAACGCCTCGGGCAACGACAGCAGCCGCAACGTCTCCGCGGTCGGCCCGCAGTCGACGACCACGACCTCCCACGGCCCGCTGGACGCCAGCCGCCGCACCTCCGCCAGCGCGAGCAACTCCTCGACGCCCGGCAGCACCGTCAGCTCCTCGGCGTCGAGCTCGTCGACCCCGGCTCCGGCCAGCACGGTGCGCAGATGCCCGCGCAGCTCGCCCCAGGCCTCGTCGACGAGACCGCGCGGATCGATCTGGCACGCGAAAAGCCCGTCCGCTGTGTCTACTTCGGACGGTGCGGCGCCCAGACGGACGTCGAGGGCGTCACCCAGCGAGTGAGCGGGATCGGTCGACACCACGAGAGCCTTGCGGCCGTTCGCGGCCAGAGAGGCCGCCGTCGCGGCGGCCAGTGTCGTCTTGCCGACCCCGCCCTTGCCGGTGAAGAGCAGGACCCGG
Organism: Pseudonocardiales bacterium; assembly: GCA_032230575.1. Classification (GTDB taxonomy): domain Bacteria; phylum Actinomycetota; class Actinomycetes; order Mycobacteriales; family Pseudonocardiaceae; genus Lentzea. The sequence continues at coordinate 1,108 of JAVXWK010000640.1, forward strand.
CTCAAGCCGCCTTCTCCGCGCGCTTCTTGAGTTCCTTGAGCGCGGTGTCGAGGATCAGCTTCTCCGCCTTGCGGCGGAACAGCCCGATCATCGGGATCACCAGCTGCACCGACAGCGTGTAGGTGACCTTGGTCCCGGAACCGGACGGCGCCAGCACGTAGCTGCCCTGCTGCGCCTTCTGCATGGTGCCCTTGACGAGCTCCCACCTCACCGACAGACCGTCGGCGGCCCAGTCGTACTTCAGGGTGTACTCGTCTTTCACGGGACCCTGGTCGATCGCGAACCGCACCTGCTGCGCACGGCCGTCGGAACCGGTGTCGAGGACCTCGACCTCCTTCATCCCGTTCGCCCAGTCCGGGTACGACGGGAAGTCCGCGATGATCGCCATGATCTTCTCAGGCGGAGCGTCGATGACGATGGACTGCGTGGACTCGTCGGCCATGAGTGAGGAGGTTACTCGCGTCTTTACCAATTGAGGACGTGAGGCTTGCCGCTGCGCTGGAAGTGCCCGACGTTGACGCACTCGGTGTAGCCGATCCGCACCCGCCTGGCCAACGGCTGGTGCACGTGCCCGAACACCGACCAGCGCGGACGTTCGCGCACGATCTTCGCGAGCGCGGCCCGTGATCCCCATTCGGGACGGCGCGCGACGACGTCGTAGGTCAGTTCCGGAACAGCCGGCGGGATGTGCGTGCACAACACGTCGACCGGTCCCATCCCCGCGAGCGCGGCCGCCATGTCCTCCTCCGTCCGGAGGTACGGGAACCACGGCGCGTTGGGGTTGCGCACGAGTCCGGGCAGCATCAGGCCGCCGCCCGCGAACCCGAACCTCAGCCCGCCGATCTCCACCGCCTCGCCGTCGACGACGTGCACACCGTCGCGGGCGAACTGCGGCCACAGGTGCGGACTGTCCACATTGCCCGGTGTCGCGTACGTCGGCGCGGACATCGCGGCGAACAACGCGTGGTACTGCTCCAGCACCGCCTCTTCCACGACGGCGCGGGCGTCCACGAGACCGTCCCAGAGAGACCGGATGTAGCCCGCCGTGTCCGCGCGCTTGGTGCCGCGTCTCAACTCGGCGAAGATCCCCACCTTCTCGGGCCCGAAAACGCGCCCGAGGATCCCCTTGGAATGGTCGTGGTAGTCGACGAAGTCGATGAGGTCGCCGAGCACGACGAGCGCGTCCGCCCCGTCACCGGCGCGCGCCAGCGCCTCGGCGTTGCCGTGCACATCCGAAACCACGTGAACCCGCACGGCTTCCAACCTAGTTCACCGGGACGGAAGTGGTTTCTGAGACGCACGTCAAGCAAGATCACCCATGCGGCGGGCAGCCAGCGGGACGACCGTCCTCCAGAGTCAGCTTCAGGCCCAGAGCAACGGACTTCGCGGCGAGCTGCCGGCGTTGCACCTCACGAAGCGCGGTGCGCGGGGTGAAAGAACCGGCGGGCGGATCAGCGCGGAGGAAGTAGTGCACCAGGGTGCCGTCGAGCATCGGCTCGAGCCAGACCTCCATCGTGCCGACGAGCGCGCCACCGACCGTCCAGCGCAGTCCCTCGTCGCCGCGGTCGGCGTAGACGTCGAGCTCGAGATCGGGCCAGAAATCACGCCACGACGATGGCGCGGCGAAAGCGGCGGCGACCACGCTGGGTGGCACTGCCAGGAAAGTCTCGTCGACGACGTCCACACTGGCCATGGGGTCAAAAGGTAACGGAAGGGCGTACCAACCTTTGTATCGCCGGAATCACACGCTAAGTTTCCCCACCAGTAACAAATCACCGTACGGAGGTTGACGTGCGCGACTTCAGCGTCCCCGCCACGGCCGCAGTGGCTCCGGAGGAGAACCTCACCGACATGGTGTGGGCCAACGCGGAGCGCTTCGGCAACGCCGTCAGCTTCCGCCGGCAGATCGACGGCACGTGGGTCGACATCACGGCGCGTGACTTCGCCGCGCAGGTCATGGCGGTCGCCAAGGGCATGATCGCCGCGGGCATCGAGCACGGCGACCGCATCGGCCTGGTCTCCAAGACCCGCTACGAGTGGCAGCTGCTCGACTTCGCCATCTGGGCGGCGGGCGGCGTCACCGTGCCGATCTACGAGACGTCGTCGGCGGACCAGATCGAGTGGATCCTGTCCGACTCCGGCGCGAAGGCGGTGTTCGTCGAGACGTCCGCGCACCGCGGGTCGGTCGACGACGTCGTCGGC